>JANYGD010000040.1 GCA_025359405.1 Methylotenera sp.
ACGACGTTGAATTCACACGAGAAAATCACCGAGATTTCTCTGCAATATATTAATAGGCTTTCTGATTTATTATTTGTGCTTTGTCGCATACTCAACAAAGAAGCGGGCGTGCCCGATGTGCTGTGGAATAACACCCACAAAAAATAATGATAAAAAAATTCCTACAAAAAGTATTTAACAAAAAAACAAAAGCCCAAATAGCGATTAATCAGGCTGATAACTCTCAAGTAGGTTCTGCAAAGCGCATCACCGCCAAAGCGCACAAAATCAACAAAAATTTAATTAGCAGTGCTGCACTAAAAACCTGTGAAGGTTTACAGAAAGCGGGGTTTGAGGCATTTATTGTCGGCGGTGCGGTACGCGATTTGCTGATGAATTACAAGCCGAAAGACTTCGACATTGCGACCGATGCCACACCAGAGGAAGTGTATAAAATCTTCCGCCGCTCGCGCATTATCGGGCGGCGATTCCGCTTGGTGCATGTGCTTTGGGGCAATGAAACTATTGAAGTTTCGACCTTTCGCGGCCATCATCAAGCTGACGGTGATGGCCAAACCGCAGACAGCGGCCGTATTATTCGCGATAATATTTTTGGCAGCTTGGAGGAGGACGCGGTGCGGCGCGACTTTACTGCCAATGCCTTGTATTACAACCCTGTCAATGAGGAAGTTTTAGATTTTCACAACGGCGTAGCCGATTTACACGCCAATTTGCTGCGCATGATTGGCGACCCGGTGACGCGCTACCAAGAAGACCCAGTGCGCATGCTACGCGCGGTACGGCTCTCCGCCAAGTTGGGTTTGAAAATTGAAGCAAAAACACAAGCGCCGATTCAAAAACTGGCGGATTTGCTGCAAGACGTGCCGCCCAGCCGCTTGTTTGATGAAATGTTGAAATTATTTTTGTCTGGCCACGCGGTAGAAAGCATTGGCGCGCTGCGCGCGCAACACTTGCATCATGGCTTACTTCCACTTTTAGATGTTGTTTTAGAGCAACCACTGGGTGAGCGCTTTGTGATGCTGGCGCTTAAAAATACCGATGACCGGATTCTTGCTGGCAAATCATCCAACCCCAGCTTTTTGTTTGCAACCTTGCTTTGGCACGAGGTGTTAAAAGCCTGGGAAATCTATAAAGCGCAAGGCCACAACCTAATACCTGCGCTGCACATGGCGATGAATGAGATTATTGACGCACAGGCGAAAAAGTTGGCGATTCACAATCGCTTTACCGCCACCATGAAAGAGATTTGGGGTATGCAGCCGCGTTTTGAGCAGCGTGCTGGTAAGCGACCGTTCGCCGTACTCACGCATCCGCGCTATCGTGCTGGTTACGACTTTTTGCTGCTGCGTTGCGAATCTGGCGAATTACCAATGGAATTAGGCAATTGGTGGACGGATTTCGCCGATGCAAGCGGCGAGGCGCGCACAACCATGCTATTGCCTGATACCGTGCCCAAAAAACGCCGCAAAAGAAACCGCAAAAAACCTGTAACTGGTACGGATTCGGTTACACATGAGTAAGGCTTTTGTTGCGCTAGGCAGCAATTTAGCTGGAAATTTAGATAGCCCTGCAAGCCAAGTAATACATGCCTTTCAGGCCATAGAACAATTGCCGAAAACTAAGCTCATTAAGCAATCTAGCCTTTATAAAAGCGTGCCCGTGGGTTACGCAGACCAGCCAGATTTTATTAACGCAGTGGTAGAAATTAACACAACATTATCACCAGAAATTCTACTTGAAGCTTTGTTAAAGATTGAAATTGAAGCTGGTCGTGAGAGGCCGTTTGCCAACGCGCCGCGCGTGTTGGATTTGGATTTATTGCTTTATGATGATTTAGTAATTAACAAAAAAAAACTCACCTTACCACACCCGCGCATGCATGAGCGCGGCTTTGTGTTGCTACCTTTGGCAGAAATTGCGCCTGATTTAGTTATCCCGAATGGCGACAGTGTTGTAAAATTAGCAATGTTGTACATGAATCTAGATATTAGTAAGTTATCTTAAAAAACTAAGATTTCTAAGTAAGACAAGACGCGAACCAAAAAATTGGACGCGCATATGGGTTATATGTAAGGATAATTTTTTGGCGAAGCAACGTAGTATTACAACGAAATGTGAGTTTTTAATTTAATGAGTATCTTTAAAAAATATCCATACATTGTGATTGAAGGCCCAATCGGTAGCGGAAAAACCACGCTGGCGCAGATGTTGGCGGATAAGTTTTCGGTGCAGTTATTGAGTGAAAAAGCCGAAGCCAACCCGTTTTTGCCGCGTTTTTATCAAGATGCGCAACGTTATGCGCTGCCGACGCAGCTATTCTTTTTGTTTCAACGTTCGCGCCAAATTAGCGATTTAAATCAACGTGATATGTTTTCAAAACCCACTGTTGCGGATTTCTTTTTGGAGAAAGATCCGTTATTCGCACGCCTGAATTTGGATGACGAAGAATACACTTTGTACCACCAAATTTATTCACATTTGCAATTAAAATCATCCAAACCCGATTTGGTAATTTACCTGCAAACGCCTGTGGATGAGCTTGCCGAGCGCATTGAGGAGCGCAATGTGAGTTATGAACAGGAAATTCCGCGCGAATATATTGAGCGCTTGGCCGATGCTTATAGCGAGTTTTTTCACACCTATGATGCCTCACCTTTGTTGATTGTAAATAACGAAAAACTCAATATAATCAAAGATGAGGCAGCCTTGAATTTGCTGATTGATAGAATTACGCAAATTAAAAGCAGCCGCGAATATTTCAACCCCAATTTTGAATAAAATCTTGCTGCAAAAATTACAAAAATTAATAAAGTCGGGCGAAAAAATCGCCATGCTCACCTGCTACGACGCCACTTTTGCCAAATTGATGGAACTGGCTGGGGTAGACATTTTACTGGTGGGTGATTCGCTCGGCATGGTGCTGCAAGGCGCAGAAAACACGCTGAACGTGAGCATGCACCACATGACCTATCACACCAAGATGGTGAAAAATGGCGCGCCAAACACGCTGATTATGGCGGATATGCCGATTGGTAGTTACGAGCAAGACAATGAAGCGGCGTACAAAAATGCGCTTTGGTTGATTAAAAGTGGCGCACATATGGTTAAATTTGAAGGTGGTGGAAAACGCGTAGAAACCGCACGCTACTTGGTTGAGAACGGTATTTCTGTTTGTGCACACTTGGGCTTTACACCGCAATCGGTGAATCAGCTAGGCGGCTACAAAATTCAAGGCAAAACTGAAGAATCTGCCGAGCAAATTTTAAACGATGCAATAGCCATGAGTGATGCGGGCGTGAGTTTTGTATTGCTAGAAATGGTGCCCGCGGTGCTTGCAAAAAAAATTACCGAAAGCATTAAAACGCCTACCATCGGCATAGGTGCTGGCGTTGATTGCAGCGGACAAGTGCTTGTTTTACAAGACTTACTTGGCATTTACACGGGGTCAGCCAGCAAAAAGCCCAGCGAATTTAAATGTCCACGTTTTGCCAAAAATTTTCTGCGCGAGACGAATAGCGTGCAACAAGCGGTTGAAAACTATGTGCTGGCGGTTAAAAATGCGAGTTTCCCCGCGTTTGAGCATAGCTATTAATGCAAATTATTCAAACCATTTCTGAATTAAGAAACACTCTCAAGACCAAAGCCAGTATTGCGTTTGTGCCAACCATGGGCAACCTGCATGCAGGGCATATTCACTTGGTAGAGCTTGCAAAAAAACATGCCGAATGTGTGGTGGTGAGCATTTTTGTAAACCCATTACAATTTGGCCCAAACGAAGATTTAGCCAATTATCCGCGCACTTTAGAGGCCGATTGCGCAAAACTAACAGGCCTTGCGGATATTGTATTTACGCCGAGCGTGGCTGAGATATGCCCACAGGAACAAAGCATGACCATTCAGCCGCCGCCCATTGCCAATGTGCTTTGCGGGGCAAGCCGTTTGAGCCATTTTGCTGGTGTGGCGACAGTGGTAATGAAGCTGTTTAATATCGTGCAACCACAAGTTGCGGTGTTTGGTAAAAAAGATTTTCAGCAGCTTTTTATTATTAAAGAAATGGTGAGCCAGTTTAATTTACCCATTGAAATTATTGCTGGCGAAACCGTGCGCGAGGCAAGCAGCTTGGCCTTAAGCTCGCGCAATGGCTATTTAACCGATGCGCAGCGTGCCCAAGCCGCCCAATTAAATAAGGCCTTGCAGAGTATCGTTAATCAAACAAAAATCGGCAATAAAAACTTTGTTCAACTCGAGCAACAAGCTACAACGCTACTGACCAAGCAAGGCTGGGAGGTCGATTACATTTCGATTCGATTATCCGCCACCTTACAGCCCGCATCTCAACTAGATAAAAATTTAATCGTGCTTGGCGCGGCTAAAATTGCCAATAAAACCTCAGGTCAAACGCGCTTAATCGACAATGTAGAATTTCGCATAACTGATTGATTGTATTATAATTATACTCTTTTATAATTCAAGGTAAGGTATGCAAAGAACCATGCTAAAATCTAAGCTACATCGCGTACATGTGACCCATAGCGAGCTTGATTACGAAGGCAGTTGTGCGATTGACGAGCGTTTATTAGTAGCCGCAAACATCAAAGAATACGAGCAAATTAGTATTTATAATGTGACGAATGGCGAGCGTTTTAGCACTTACGCTATATTGGCCACGCCAGATTCTGGCATTATCTCGATTAATGGCGCGGCTGCGCACAAGGCTAGCCCAAAAGACATTATTATCATTGCCAGCTATGCCCAATACAACGAGGCCGAGCTTGCCACATTTAAACCCCAACTTGTGTATGTGGATAGCAATAACCGCATACAAACGCAACGCAACACTATTCCCACTCAGGCCGCATAAATGACACTTACCGTACAACAAGACGCAAACTTTGATTTAGAGGCCATGAAAGCCGCCGTGATTGACGCGCTAGAAGACATTAAAGGCTTCGATATCGCGGTGATGGACGTGCGCAAACTCACTAACATGACCAGCTATATGATCGTCGCTTCGGCCACATCGAGCCGCCAAGCCAAAGCCATGGGCGACAATGTGCGCGAGAAAATGAAAGAAAAAGGCTATGCCATTCGTGGCACCGAAGGTGAAAAAGAAGGCGAATGGGTGCTGGTGGATTTAAACGATATCGTTGTGCACATTATGGTGCCCGCCACCCGCGCCTACTACAATCTAGAGCAATTATGGGGTGACGCAGAAGCACGTCGTGGGCATATAAAACCTGCTTAAAAGATGAAATTGCGCATTCTTTCTGTCGGCCACAAAATGCCCACATGGGTTGAAACAGCTTGCGCAGATTACATCAAACGTATGCCCCGTGAACTTTCACTAGAAATCGTCGAAATAAAACCCGAAAAACGCGCCGCGGGTAATAGTACGCAAAACGTGCAAGAGCTAGAAGCCAAGCGCATTTTGGAGATAACAA
The DNA here is from genome assembly GCA_025359405.1 of Methylotenera sp. Classification (GTDB taxonomy): domain Bacteria; phylum Pseudomonadota; class Gammaproteobacteria; order Burkholderiales; family Methylophilaceae; genus Methylotenera_A. Next base: position 5,442 of record JANYGD010000040.1, read on the forward strand.
ACAAAGATTTTATAATCGCTTGCGACGAACGCGGACAAGAACTCACAACGATTCAACTCGCAGAAAAAATGCAGTTTTGGCAAACTTTAGGTCGCGATGTGAGCTTGGTGATTGGCGGCGCAGATGGCTTGCACGCCAGCCTTAAGCAACGTGCTGATTTTCTATGGAGCTTATCCAAACTCACGCTGCCACATGCTTTTGTGCGGGTGTTGCTTTGCGAGCAACTTTATCGCGGCTACACAGTCAATCAGGGTCATCCCTACCATAGAGAATAATGCGTGAAAAAAGTGCTTGTCTGGTTTCGTCGCGATTTGCGTGATTTTGACCATGCCGCACTCTATAAGGCGCTTAAAAGCTCGACCGAAGTGTATTGCGCGTTTATTTTCGATACTGAAATTTTAGACGAGTTGGAGAATAAGCAAGACCGCCGCGTGGAGTTTATTTGGGAAAGTATTCGTGAGTTAAAAACTGCACTGCAAAATAAAGGCGGTGATTTAATCGTTAAACATGGCATCGCGCGTGAGCTTATTCCCGCACTTGCCCTGCAGCTCAATATCCATGAGGTGTTTGCTAACAGGGATTATGAACCGAGTGCAGTTGCGCGTGATGCCGAAGTAGCAAAAAAACTAGCTCAAAACAATATCGAATTTCACACTTTTAAAGACCAAGTGATTTTTGAAAAAGACGAAGTAGTTTCGTTAACTGCTAAGCCTTATAGCGTATTTACACCTTACAAAAACGCGCACCTCAAAAAACTGGATAATTTTTACCTGATGCCTTATCCAGTCGATCGTTATATTCACAACTTGGCCAAAGTCGCGCCGAGTGAATTAATCAGCCTAGAAAGTACGGGATTTGCACGTACCAATTTGGCTGAAATGCGCCTGCCAACAGGCATGAGTGGCGGCAAACAATTGTTTGAAGATTTTGAAAATCGTATAAATCGCTATAAAGATGCGCGCGATTTCCCTGCTGTGAAAGGCGTTTCTTATTGTTCGGTACATTTGCGCTTTGGCACAGTTTCTATTCGGCATTTGGCAAGAACCGCATGGAATATCGCTGGTAGCGGTGCTGAAACTTGGCTTAACGAGCTTATTTGGCGCGATTTTTACGTTCAAATTTTGCATCACAACCCGCAACTAGCGGTAGGCAAAGCCTTTAAAGCAGACTTTGAAAACTTGCTTTTCCCCAATGATGGGAAACTTTTCAAGGCTTGGTGTGACGGCAAAACCGGCTACCCGCTTGTAGATGCAGCCATGCGCCAAATCAACCAAACTGGCTTTATGCACAATAGGCTTAGAATGGTTGCAGCGAGTTTTTTAGTGAAAGATTTGCTCATTGATTGGCGTTGGGGCGAGCGTTATTTTGCTAAAAATTTAATCGATTTTGACCTGAGTGCCAACAATGGCGGCTGGCAGTGGGCGGCCAGTACAGGCTGCGATGCGCAACCTTGGTTTCGCATTTTTAACCCTATCACGCAAAGCGAAAAATTTGATGTTACGGGCAAATTCATCCGCAAATATGTGACAGAATTGCGTCAGTGTAGTGACAAAGAAATACATGCGCCTTGGTTAATTCCGCAAGATCGTCAGCAATCTATCGGCGTTGTTATCGGCAAAGATTACCCCGCGCCAATAGTTAATCACGCCGCACAGCGAGTATTGGCGCTAGATTTATATAAAAAATGCAGCGCACATAAAGTAGAAAACGCTTTCGAGGCATAATTATTGCTTTATTATATATTGGCTGTTTAATTCTAGCAGTAAGTGCTGTGTTGTTTTTTTACAACGCCGAAATGCTTACTTTACATGTAAATTTTAAACAGTGGACAACAACATCGCTCGTCAGCGATAATGTACATAACGTTGTCTTGTAAATTTTTATTAATTAAATAGACTGCAAACAAACAAAAAGTGATGAAACCGATGCAATCAAAATTAACACAATTACTTGTAAGCTTTGTTTTGGCGCTAGTGGTGTCAGGCTGTGCTACGCAAGCCAACAAAGACCCGCTTGAGGGCTTAAATCGTGGCGTTTATAAATTTAATGATGTCACCGATAAGGTACTCTTCAAACCAGTAGCCAGCGCTTATAAAGCCGTAGCGCCAACGCCAGTGCGTAAAGGCGTCAACAATTTCTTTAATAATTTAGGTTCAATTACCACCGTTTTGAACGATTTATTGCAGCTTAAATTTGCCAATGCCTTCACTGATGCTGGCCGTTTTGTTATCAATAGTACATTCGGTGTTGCTGGACTTATCGATGTGGCTGGTATGGATAAAATTCCTCTGCACAAAGAAGATTTTGGGCAAACCTTAGGTTATTGGGGCGCAGGCAATGGCGCCTATTTGGTGCTGCCAATCATCGGTCCGAGTAGCGTAAGAGACACGACTGGCTTAGTATTTGATGCATATACAACAGACCCAATTACTTACGTGCAACGAGATGGTCAAATAGCATTGAGCAATGTATTGCGCGTTGCTGAATTTATTGATAAACGCACAGAGTTACTAGATGCCAAAGATATTGTAGATGAAGCCTCTCTCGATCCATATGCATTTACACGTGATGCCTACTTGCAGCGCCGTGATAGCTTGATACGTGGTGATGGTGCTGCAAAACCAGTTGATGATAGCTTTGAGCCTGCGGATGAAGATAAACCTGCTGCCGTACCTGCGCCAGCGCCATAAGCATCAGATTAATTAATAAAGAGCCTCATTGATTGGGGCTGTTTTATTGCCTGCGTGTTGTTACTGCCAATATTACTCGCCAGCTGCTACTGTCATCTTTTCAATCAAAATGGAGCCTGTTTGTTTTGAGCTTTGTTTATTCACATCGCTACCCACCGCAACAATTTTCTGCAGCATGTCTTTCATATTGCCCGCGATAGTGATTTCTTCTACTGGGTAAGCAATCACACCATTTTCCACCCAAAAACCCGCTGCACCGCGCGAATAATCACCGGTAACCATGTTCAACCCCTGCCCCAGCACTTCGGTCACCAACAAACCTGTACCCATTAGTTTTAATAATTCTGAAAAGCTTTGACCAGTGTGCTGCACGATTAAATTATGGCTGCCACCTGCATTGCCAGTGGTTTGCATGCCCAATTTACGTGCTGAATAGCTAGATAAAACATAGCCTTGCAACACGCCATTTTCGACCAACTTACGTGATGTTGTAGCTACTCCCTCACTATCAAACGGGCTGCTAGCAAGGCCTTTTTTAAGATGCGGCAATTCTTCGATATTAAGTAGCGGTGACGCGATTTGTTTACCCAGACTATCCAGCAAAAATGAGGATTTTCGATATAAACTGCCACCCGAAATCGCACCAATAAGCGAAGAAATGAGGCCGCTAGCCAAGGTTGCTTCAAGCAGCACAGGATAATTGCCGGTTTGCATCGATCTTGCACCCAAACGTCTAATCGTTCGTTCGCCCGCCAGCTTACCTACAAACTCGGCTGATTCCATATCACGCATATCACGCGCATTGGTGTACCAGTAATCACGTTGCATACTGTCATTTTCTTCTGCAATCACTGAGCAGCTCATACTGTGGCGCGTGCTGGCATAGCCGCCCACAAAACCGTGGCTATTGGCGTAAGCAAACACGCCTTCGCTAGAGGATATGCCTGCGCCTTCTGAGTTAGTAACGCACTTTTTATCCACATCAAACGCTGCCGCCTCGCAGCGTTTAGCCAGCTCAATTGCCTCATCCACGCTAATATTCCATGGGTGGTATAAATCGCAATCTGGGATTTCTGCCGCCATTAGGGCCGCATCGGCCAAGCCGCAAAACACGTCTTTTGCGGTATATTTGGCAATGTTGCAAGCAGCATCTACCGTGTCCTTAAGTGCTTGTTGGCTCAAATCTGACGTGCTGGCGTGACCTTTTTGCTGACCAAAATACACGGTGACCGAAAGCCCTTTATCACGGTTGTATTCGATATTTTCAGTTTCACCCATGCGCACCGATACATTCTGCCCCGTACCAAAACTGGCCTCAGTTTCGGCGGATGTTGCTCCAGCATTTTTGGCGGCTTTTAGTACATTCTGCGTGATTTGTTTTAGGGCGTTTAAATCCAGTTGCTGATTGGTCATTAAATTTAATCGAAAACACTAAAACTGCTATCATACCGTATAACAACCTTGTACCTGCTAGGCTCGCAAAAAACGTGACTGAAAAAAACTACTTCATAGATCCCGAAACACCAGCGCTAATCAGCAAAACCAAGCTTAAAGCCGAGGCCGCCGCTGCACAAACAATTGGTAAAAAATTAATCGATTTATCCAAAGATAAGCTACAAAAACTTAACCTGCCAGAAGCCTTATTTGAAGCGGTGATGGAGGCTAAACGGCTTTCTGCAAACGGCGCGGTGCGTCGTCAATTGCAATATATAGGTCGCCTGATGCGCGATGTTGATAGCATGCCAATCGTCGAGCAATTGCAAGCCTGGGAAGGTAAAAATGTGCAAGAAAATGCGCGCTTTCATGGCATGGAACGTTGGCGCATGCGCTTGATTGCAGAAGCCAATGCACTATCCGAATTTTTAGCGATTTATCCACAAGCGGATATTCAGCAATTACGTACCCTAATTCGCAACGCACAAAAGGAAACCACCGCCAATAAGCCACCTAAAAGCAGTCGTGAGTTATTCAAGCTGATTCGTGAAGCAATTGAAGGTACTGGCGAAGACGCAATTGAGTTAGACGAATAAAATAGAAAATATGGAACACTAGCCTGCTATTTTGCATGCAAAAGAACTGCTGTTTTTACTCGGCATAATTCTCGCCACAGGCATGCTTGCAGGCTTTATCGCACGCCTGCTCAAAGTGCCAGATGTGGTGCTGTTTTTACTCACCGGCATGGCGCTAGGCGGTGCTGGGATTGGTGTTGTGGATGTAAAAGTTGATTCTACCTTAAATCAGCTTCTACTCATTTTCGGCTCTTGCTACATTTTGTTTGATGGCGGCGCCAGCGTGCGTTTAAGTGTACTCAAAAATGTATGGCCAACCTTGTTAATTATCTCCACTGTTGGCGTATTAATTAGCGCATTTGTAACCGCATACGCCGCCCAATATTTGCTTGGTTTGCCGTTTATTTTCGCATTACTTTTAGGCGCAGTCATCGCGTCGACTGACCCCGCAACACTAGTGCCAATTTTCAAGCAAGTCAAAATTCGCGCCAAAGTTGCACAAACCGTGATGAGCGAATCCGCTTTTAACGACGCCATGGGTGCGATTTTAACTTTTGCCGTGCTGGGTATGGTAGTGTCTGGTGGCGAATTTTCTCTTCAAAATAGCTTACTTGATTTACTTAAGCAATCCATTTTAGGCATAGTTGGTGGCGCTGTTTTTGGCTATTTGGCCGCCCTATTTATTGCGCATGAGAAATACAGCTTTTTGGCTGAATACGCGCCCGTCGTCACCATTATGTCGGTCGCAGCAGCTTATTTGAGCATAGATAATTTGCATGCCAGCGGCTTTATGGCGGTGTTTGTATTTGGGTTGATGTTGGGTAACAAAGAACTATTTGGCTTTAGAATGGAACAGCACGATGAGACAAAACTCGAGGATTTCATTCTTGCCACTTCACTCATCATGCGCATATTCATTTTTGTGTTGTTGGGCTCACAAGTCAATTTTGCTTTACTTCAGCAATATTTTTGGCCGGCATTGGGCGTGGTGGCAGTGTTTATGCTAATCGCACGACCATTAGTCGTTTTTATTTGTACATGGCCTGACAGGCTCGCTAAATGGACCTTGCAGGAGTTATTGTTTATGTGTTGGACACGTGAAACTGGAGTGATTCCAGGTGCATTGGCTGGCATGTTGGTCGGCCTAAAAGTGTCGCATTCTGACGTGATTGCCTCTGTCACGTTTTTGGCGATTCTCATCACCATATTGCTACAAGCCACCACCACGCGCTGGTTGGCGGCTAAGCTTGGCTTATTGGAAAGCTAATTAATTTCTACTATTAATTTGCACATTTGCAATCGCTTTATTTCCATCACGCTCGTACTCAATCGCCACATTCTGCCCTTGAAATTTGCGCACAACGCTTGATAATTCCTCAGGTTTATTTAGCTCAACATTGGCAATTTTAGTCAGCACATCGCCACGTACCAAGCCAGCCTCAGCGGCGGGCGAATCCTTAATCACGGCCAATATTGTTAAACCTTTGTTTTCGGGCTCCTGCTCAGCATCGTCTGTGTTTTTTGGCACCAACTTAATGATATGCACGCCCAGCAACGGCGTAGGCAATTTCGCCCAATAGCTTGCGAAATAATTATATTGAGTTGCATCGGTCGCTATGTCTTTAGCATCCACTTCGCCACCATTCTTTTTGGCAGATTCTTTAATTAGTTGAATTTTAGAAGCTGCGGTTTTAGCTGAACCGTATTTGGTGTAAACCAGCACCGTATCAGCGTGAATTGCTTTTGCGTGCTGCAACGCAAGCTCTGGCGCCACGTCAGCCGCCTCAAATCCGCTGCTGCCCATCATGTCATAACCATTTTCCAGCATGCTGATGTTGTCATCTTCTTTATGGTTGCTCACATACATTTTGGTATCGGGATTAGCTTGCAGAGACACCAAATTACTAGTGTTTTGCGATTTATAATTTTTCTCAAATAAGTTTTCAGCTGCAAATAGCTTGGTTGCCATGAATAAAGTGCCAATAGTTAACAAGCTAATCAGCATGATTCTGGTTTGGCTGGTTTTTTTATCTACCAATACAGCAGTTTTGGCCGTAGATGAAGCGCCTGTAAAGGAATTGCTCATTTTCTGCATCAAAAAGTCCTTTATAATTAGTAACAATATTCACACATTAACTACGATACCTAACATTACGACACATTAATGACAAAAGAATTCCTTAAAATTGGTTTAGTTTCAATTAGCGATCGCGCAAGTAGCGGCGTGTATGAAGACAAAGGCTTGCCAAGTTTGCAAGACTGGCTTAATAGTGCGCTTACCACGCCATTTACGCTAGAAACACGCTTGATTGCCGATGAACAAGATGATATTGAAGCAACTTTGATTGATCTAGTAGATCATCAAAGTTGTCACTTAATCCTCACCACTGGTGGCACCGGGCCTGCATTGCGCGATGTAACGCCAGAAGCCACGCTAGCAGTCGCCGATAAAGAGATGCCCGGTTTTGGCGAGCAAATGCGCCAGATTAGCCTAAACTTTGTACCCACCGCCATTCTCTCGCGCCAGGTGGCAGTGATTCGCAAACAATGTTTAATCATCAATTTACCTGGCCAACCCAAAGCCATTGCACAAACGCTAGAAGGCTTAAAAGACGCGGATGGCAAGCAAATGGTGCACGGCATATTTGCCGCTGTACCTTATTGCTTGGACCTAATCGGCGCACCTTACATTGAAACCAATGAGGCAATCGTTAAAGTGTTTCGGCCCAAAAAATAATGTCTTCAGAATTCGATTTAATTCAGCAATATTTTAGCAAGCCCACACATCATACAGTTTTAGGTGTGGGTGACGATGCTGCGTTGGTCAGCGCGGCAGCGGGCATGCAGCTTGCCATTTCAACTGATATGCTGGTAGCGGGCACGCATTTTTTTAACGATGCTGCGCCTTACGGCATTGGCTGGAAAGCCCTTGCAGTCAATGTTTCCGACATGGCGGCGATGGGCGCACAGCCAAAGTGGGCAACGTTGGCGATTGCTTTACCAGAAGTGATTGAACCTTGGTTAGCTGAGTTTTCACGCGGTTTTTTTGCCTGTGCAGATACGTTTAATGTAGATTTAATTGGCGGCGATACTACACGCGCAAATAATAAAAATGGCTTAACCATTAGTGTACAAATTATGGGTGAAGTGCCTAGTGGCCAAGCGCTTAAACGCAGTGGCGCGCAAGCTGGTGACGATATTTGGGTTTCTGGCGAGCTTGGTAGTGCAGCTTTGGGCTTGGCGCATTTACAGGGCAAAATAGTACTAAAAAATGAATTAGATTTTTGTTTAAACGCTTTACATACGCCTACGCCAAGAACCACTCTAGGATTGGCTCTTAGAGACATTGCTACGAGTTGTATTGATATTTCGGATGGCTTACTGGCCGATTTGGGGCATATACTTAAAGCCTCAAACTGCGGCGCAACGCTGAATTTAGAGAAAATCCCCTGCAACGATTATTTTAAATTAGATTTAAGCAATACCGAGCTACAAAAAATGCTATTAGCGGGCGGCGATGATTATGAGCTCTGTTTTACTGCATCAAAAGCCAAGCGTGATGAAATTATTTCACTCAGCAAACAATTAAATCTGCCAATTAGTATTATTGGCAGTACCCACGCAGATATTGACTTACAGGTCGATTATCGAAACAATAAAGTTGAGCTTATAAAACAAGGTTTTGATCATTTTGCCTAATCTCAAATTTTTACTCGCGCACCCTGCACATTTTTTCGCTCTCGGTTTTGGCAGCGGTTTAGCTAAAAAAGCGCCTGGCACATTTGGCACGCTGATCGGTTTTCCGCTGTTTTGGCTGATTTCTAACTACGCACTAAGCACGCAACTTAGCGTAATTTTCGTGCTATTTGTATTCGGCATTTATTTTTGCGATAAAACTGGAAAAGCCTTGGGCGTGGCCGATCACGGCGCGATTGTGTGGGATGAAATTGTGGCCATGATGTTAGTGCTTACTATCACTCCACCGCATTGGCTAGCTTGGTTGCTTGCGTTTTTGTTGTTTAGGTTATTTGATATTTGGAAACCGTTTCCAATACGCTATTTTGACGCAAAACTCAAAAATGGTTTCGGCGTAATGTTCGATGATTTACTGGCCGCCATGTATACCATGGCCAGTATGTGGCTGATTTTTTACCTCTATCTATACTGGATTTCCGATGGCGGAACTCACCATATTGTCAATTGAGTTAGGCACAGCCTTAAAAGCGCGCGGTTTCATGCTGGCCTTAGCAGAATCTTGCACCGGCGGCTTGGTGGCGCAAGCGGTTACCAGCGTGGCGGGCAGCTCTGCTTGGTTCGACCGTGGCTTTGTTACGTATAGCAACGCAGCAAAAATAGAAATGTTGGGCGTATCGCCGCAGACGCTAGAAAATTTTGGTGCAGTGAGTGAAGAAACCGCGCGTGAAATGACGCTAGGTGCTTTAAAGCATAGCCACGCGCAGATTGCTGGCAGCATCACCGGTATTGCCGGGCCAGATGGTGGAACAAAAGACAAACCCGTCGGCACCGTTTATTTTGCTTGGGCAGGCACAAACCTGCCACTGTCAGCAATCACCAAAAAATTTGAAGGTAACCGCGAAGAAATTCGCCAACAAGCCGCCATCGCAATGATGGCAGGACTTATTGACAGATTAGATATAACTTAATTAATGACGCCAGCCGTGGTGTTCACCACGATCACCGTCATGACCCCAACCGCCATGCTCGCGGCCTTCGTGACCCCAGCCATGATGCTCGTGCTCCTCGTGCTCTTCGTGACCCCAACCTCTGCCACGCCCACGGAAGCCGTCATCATCATAGCGATATGACACTACTGGTTCATAGCTGTAATAACGCGGTAAAGCACTATAGTAAACAATTGGCTCGTTGTAATACACCACTGGTGGCGCATAGCCATAACCGCCAATATTTAAGCCTAAACTAAATGAATCATGCGCTTGCGCACTTGTTACAGACGCTGCGCCTATTGCTAACGCTAATATTGCAGAATGAATTATTTTCATACACTCCTCCATCCAAAAAAACGACACTCCCAGGACAAAAAACGTATTAACTTCATAACCGTTGACACAATAATCAAAGCACTAGTTCAGATTTTTTAACCACAAATACCTTCGCATGACACCCAGTTTAGCTTACGTTTAAGCGCAAATTATGGAATAATTACACCTTAAATTAAGTCCCTCAAAATAAAGGTAAAAACCCATGGATGACAACAAAAGCAAAGCACTCGCCGCCGCGTTAGCGCAAATTGAAAAACAGTTTGGCAAGGGCTCTATTATGCGCATGGGTGATAGCGATATTGGCGAGGATATTCAATCTGTTTCCACAGGCTCGCTTGGGCTGGATATCGCACTAGGCATAGGCGGTTTGCCGCGCGGCCGCGTGATTGAAATTTATGGCCCAGAATCATCAGGCAAAACTACTTTGACGCTTTCTGTGATTGCAGAAATGCAAAAAGTGGGCGGCGTGGCGGCGTTTATCGATGCGGAACATGCGCTAGACCCACAATACGCGGCTAAGTTAGGCGTAAACGTGCCGGAGCTGTTGATTTCTCAGCCTGACACGGGCGAGCAAGCGCTTGAAATCGTCGATATGCTGGTGCGAAGTGGTTCGGTTGATATTGTCGTCATCGACTCGGTGGCTGCGCTTACACCACGTGCTGAAATTGAAGGCGAAATGGGCGATTCACACATGGGTTTGCAAGCGCGATTAATGTCGCAAGCCTTGCGCAAACTTACAGGCAACATCAAGCGCACCAACACCATGGTGATTTTTATTAACCAAATCCGCATGAAAATCGGCGTAATGTTTGGCAACCCAGAAACCACCACTGGCGGCAACGCGCTTAAATTCTACGCGTCAGTAAGATTAGATATTCGCCGCACTGGCGCAATTAAAAAAGGTGACGAAGTCACAGGTAGTGAAACGCGCGTCAAGGTTATTAAAAACAAGGTCGCGCCGCCATTTAGACAAGCCGAATTTGAAATTATGTACGGCGAAGGCATTTCACGTTTAGGCGAGATTATTGAGCTGGGTTCTAACCTTAAATTTATCGAAAAAGCTGGCGCTTGGTACGCCTACAATGGCGAAAAAATTGGTCAGGGCAAAGAAAACGCCAAAGAATATTTACGTGAACATCCTGAAGTGGCCGCAGAAATTGAAGCAAAAATTCGTGCCAACGCTAAGCAATTAGCAGAAGGCATGACAGCCTCACGTACCGAAGAAGATTAACTAATATCAAATTTCAGCCTAAAAGCTTACGCCAGCGCGCGCTAGAATACCTTGGTAAGCGTGAATACTCGTATCACGAATTAAGTCAGAAGCTTAAAACTTATGCGGAAGAAACTGATGACATTGCGGCGATTTTAGATGATTTTAAAAAGCGTGGCTGGCTTTCTGATGCAAGGTTTACTGAACAAATTGTGCATGCGCGCTCGCACAAATTTGGTAGCGCAAAAATTGCTAACGAGTTGCGCGAAAAAGGCGTTTCACAAGAACTAATTGAAAGCGCGATTGAACAAGTAAAAGAAAATGAACTCGATAATGCACGTGAAATTTGGCATAAAAAATTTAAAGCAATCCCCGCAAGCCGTGATGAATGGACAAGACAAGCCAGATTTTTACAAAGCCGCGGTTTTGGCTTTGATGTGATTAAAAAAGTATTGAATACAAAAAATGATAATCAAACTGAGTAGCAACCCTAGCAGTAACGAAATCCGCCAAGCGTTTCTCGATTTTTTCGCCTCCAAAGGCCATCAAATCGTCGCGTCTTCTTCGCTTGTTCCACATGGCGACCCTACCCTGCTCTTCACCAACGCGGGCATGAACCAATTCAAAGACGTGTTTCTCGGCTTTGATAAACGCCCCTACACCCGCGCTGCATCCTCACAAAAATGCGTGCGCGCGGGCGGTAAACATAATGATTTGGAAAACGTCGGCTATACCGCACGTCACCATACGTTCTTTGAAATGTTGGGCAACTTCAGCTTTGGCGATTATTTCAAACGCGATGCGATTAAATTCGCGTGGGAGCTGCTCACCGACGTTTTCAAAATTCCTAAAGAAAAGCTCATGGTGACCGTGTATGCCGAGGACGACGAGGCCTACGACATTTGGCATAAAGAGATTGGCCTGCCCGCAGAGAAAATCGTGCCTATCGGCGATAACAAAGGTGCGCGTTATGCATCCGACAACTTCTGGATGATGGGCGACACCGGCCCTTGCGGCCCGTGCAGCGAGATTTTCTACGACCACGGCGCACATATTCCGGGCGGCCCGCCCGGCAGTCCGAATGAAGACGGCGACCGCTTTATCGAGATTTGGAACAACGTGTTCATGCAGTTTAACCGCGACGAAGCGGGCGTGATGCACCCCTTGCCCAAACCCAGCGTGGATACTGGCATGGGGCTGGAGCGCATCTCCGCCGTACTGCAGCACGTGCACGCCAATTACGAAATTGATATTTTCACCACCTTAATCGCCGCCGCCGCGCGCGAAACCAAAACCACTGATTTAACTAGCCCAAGCCTGAAAGTGCTGGCCGACCATATTCGCGCTTGCTCATTCCTAATCGCTGATGGTGTGATTCCTGGCAACGAAGGCCGCGGTTACGTGTTACGCCGCATCATCCGCCGCGCTATTCGACATGGCTATAAACTGGGCGCGCGCAAAGCCTTCTTCCACAACATGGTGGCCGATTTGGTCAAGGAAATGGGCGAAGCTTACCCAGAATTGAAAACTGAACAAGCGCGTATTACCAATACCCTGAAACAGGAAGAAGAACGCTTCTTCGAGACTTTGGATACTGGTATGTCTTTATTGGAAAAAGACTTCCAGCAAACAGACGTTTCTAGCCTAGCGGAATACTTGAGAAAAAAAGAACAGGGTTCTTGGGGTTATGAGATTGTAAATGGAAACACTATCCGGCTTTACGAGCAACTCAGTGACGATGGCTCTATTCTACAAGGCCAAGCATTTGGAGCTCCTGAATATCAACATAGTGTTAAGTCGATTAAGTTCGAGAAGACTACGCATGGGTTTTCTTATGGAAACAACGAATCCATAACATTTGATACTCTTAAACCTTATAGGGTGTTAAATGGTCGTAAGGCCTTCGTCTTGCACGGCACTTTTGGCTTCCCGCTCGACCTTACTGCCGACATTTGCCGCGAGCGTGGTGTAAGCGTTGATAGTGCTAGTTTTGAAGCGGCACTGAAAAAAGATCAAGAACAAGCGCGTGCTGCGGGTAAATTCAAAATGGCAGCTAACCTTGAGTACAGTGGCGCTGGTACTGATTTTAAAGGTTACGACACCTTAGAAACCACAGCAAAAGTTCTCGCACTCTACAAAGACAGCTCGCCTGTAAACCAATTAAACGAAGGTGAGCAAGGCGTTGTGGTGTTAGACACCACGCCGTTTTATGCGGAATCGGGCGGGCAAATCGGCGATAACGGTGTGCTTAAATCTGACAACGGTATTTTTGCGGTGGAAGATACGCAAAAAATCCAAGCGGCAGTATTCGGGCATCACGGTATTTTAAAAACGGGTACGCTCAATGTAGGTAATGCCGTGAAAGCCAATGTGGACATGACTTCCAGAGCATCCACCATGCGCAACCATTCCGCTACACATTTGATGCACAAGGCCTTGCGCGAGGTGTTGGGCACGCATGTGCAGCAAAAAGGCAGCTTGGTTGACACCGAAAAAACGCGTTTTGACTTTGTGCATAACGCGCCGATGACGGATGAGCAAATCGCCAAAGTCGAGGCGATTGTCAATACGGAAATCCTCGCCAATGCCGCCACCCAAGCGCGTTTGATGGATATTGAAGCGGCGAAAACCACCGGCGCGATGATGTTATTCGGCGAAAAATATGGCGACATCGTGCGCGTGTTGGACATTGGCAGCACCACGGAATTATGTGGTGGTACACATGTAAACCGCACGGGTGATATTGGGCTTTTTAAAATCTATAGTGAAAGTGGTGTGGCTGCTGGCGTGCGCCGCGTGGAAGCCACCACAGGTAATGGTGCATTAAAACTAATAAACGCTCAGCAAGCATTAATTTTGCAATTATCCAGTGAACTGAAAGCGCCTACTGGCGAGCTTGCTAATAAGGTTACGCAGCTAAGCGAGCATGCAAAATCGCTGGAAAAAGAACTGGCGCGTTTAAAATCCAAACTCGCTAGCAGCCAGGGCGATGATTTAACCACTCAAGCCATTGAAATTAATGGCGTTAAAGTGCTCGCTGCAACGCTAGAAGGCGCGGATGCAAATGCATTGCGTGAAACTATGGATAAGCTGAAAGATAAGCTTAAAACCGCTGCAATTGTGCTTGCCAGCGTAAATGACGGCAAAGTGAGTTTGGCCGCTGGCGTTACTGCAGATTTAATTGCAAAACTAAAAGCGGGTGATCTGGTCAATCACGTCGCATCTCAAGTGGGCGGCAAAGGTGGTGGCAAGCCCGATATGGCGATGGCGGGCGGAACAGATGCGAGCCAATTGTCGAAAGCGCTGGCTAGCGTAAAAGACTGGGTAAGTAGTAAACTTTAAATTGAATATTTTTAAGAGTAAAAAATGGCATTAATAGTACAAAAATATGGCGGTACCTCTGTCGCGAATCCTGAGCGCATTCGCAATGTTGCTAGACGTGTGGCGCGTTACAAGGCGATGGGGCATCAAATTGTGGTAGTGGTTTCAGCCATGTCTGGCGAGACCAATCGCTTGATTGCCTTGGCTAAAGAAATTATGCCGGAACCAGACCCGCGCGAGCTGGACGTGATGATTTCTACAGGCGAACAAGTAACGATTGGTTTAACTGCGCTGGCTTTGATGGAACTTGGCATTAAAGCCAAAAGCTATACTGGCGCACAAGTGAAAATTCTTACTGACGCTGCGCATACCAAAGCGCGCATTTTGGATATTGACAATCACAATATTAAGCAAGATTTGAATGACGGCTATGTGGTCGTGGTGGCTGGCTTTCAGGGCGCGGATGAGTTTGGCAACACTACCACGCTTGGTCGTGGCGGATCTGATACCACTGGCGTTGCGCTGGCCGCCACACTTAAGGCCGATGAATGCCAAATCTACACCGATGTAGATGGCGTTTACACGACCGATCCGCGCGTAGTGCCCGAAGCGCGGCGTTTAGACAAAATCACCTTTGAAGAGATGCTAGAACTGGCCTCGCAAGGCAGCAAAGTATTGCAAATCCGCTCGGTAGAATTTGCAGGCAAATATAAAGTTAAGTTACGCGTGCTCTCCAGCTTTGAAGACGAAGGCGACGGAACTCTTATAACGTTTGAGGAAGCAAATAAGGACAACAACATGGAAGAACCCATTATCTCCGGCATCGCATTTAACCGCGATGAAGCAAAAATCACCGTGCTAGGCGTGCCCGATACGCCAGGTATCGCCTACCAAATTTTAGGCCCAATCGCCGATGCCAATATCGACGTGGACATGATTATTCAAAACACTGGCGCAGACGGCGTGACAGATTTCTCTTTTACCGTACATAAAAATGAGATGAACAAAGCTTTGGCAATTTTGCGCGACAAAGTGCAAGGCTTCATTAAAGCGCGCGAAATTATTGGCGACGACAGAATCGCCAAAGTGGCTGTAGTGGGCGTGGGTATGCGCTCGCACGTCGGCATTGCCAGCCAAATGTTCCGCACGTTAGCTGAAGAAGGTATCAACATACAAATGATTTCTACCAGTGAAATCAAAATCGCTGTGGTGATTGAAGAGAAATATATGGAACTTGCGGTGCGCGTGCTACACAAAGCATTTGAATTGGAAGGCAAATAAGGCGATTTCCAATTGATTTATAAGGGCGAATCAAGTAATATCGCGCCCTTGCAATAAAGCGAAATATGAATAAAACGGAGAGCTGGCCGAGTGGTCGAAGGCACTTCCCTGCTAAGGAAGCATACGGGCTTAAATCTGTATCGAGGGTTCGAATCCCTCGCTCTCCGCCAGTTTTGGCTTTAAGAAACAAGCTGTTTCGCGTATAATATCGCACATGCGCCCATAGCTCAGCTGGATAGAGTACTTGGCTACGAACCAAGGGGTCAGGAGTTCGAATCTCTTTGGGCGCACCATATAAATCAAAGGGTTAGCTTAGGCTAGCCCTTTGTCATTTTACGGAATGTAGCCAGAATGTAGCTCTACTTTCCTCACCTGCTTGTATCGTAGAAAAACGATCCACGTATTGCGTTAAGTGATCGCTAGAAAGATGGGCATATTTCCGCACCATCTCTACACTCTCCCAAGCACCTAACTCTTGTAATACATGCAACGGCGTCCCAGACTGTACGTGCCAGCTTGCCCACGTATGTCTTAAGTCATGCCATCGAAACTCGGTGATGCCGACCTTCTTTAGCGTCGTATGCCATGTTTTTGTATTTACTTGGGTCACTGAGTGACCCTTGTAGCTAAACACATGGGTTGCATGTTTGCCGAGCTGTTCACGAATGACCGCCACGGCTGCAACACTTAATGGAACTGCAATTGCCTTTCTTGCTTTTGCTTGATCAGGATGTATCCACGCAGTACGTCTAGCCAAATCCACTTGAGACCATTGCAAGCCTGTAACATTGGCTTTCCGTAAACCGGTCTCCAGTGAGAATCTCACCATTGCCGCTAAATGACTGGGTAGCGCTCTGATTAATCGTTCCGCCTCATCCTTAGTAATCCAGCGAATGCGTCTTTTAGGTTCAGACAACATACGCACTCTAGGGACACGCTCTAACCATTCCCAATCAAATGCAGCCTTACGCAGCACTGCACGAACAACCTCCATGGTGCGATTGACTGTACTGTTTGCTACTTTGTCAGCAATCCGCTTGGCCATGACCTTCTCAATCACATCACGGTTAATCTCATCTAGCATCAAACCATTCAAATATTGATCCAACCAGCGCAAATGAACTTTATCTGACACGGTTGAAGCTTTACTTGATGTTTCTGCTAAATAGCGAATGACCGCTTCTTGCCAAGAGTAACGCGGCTTGATGCCGAGTCGTTCTTGATCCCACAATGAAGCCTTGAGCTTGTCGTGATACTCTAGCGCTTTGACTTCGTCGGTAGTTTTAGAACTTCGTTGTATTGCTCTACCGTTGTGGGTAATTTTGATCCACCAATAAGGTGAACCCTTTCGTTTGAAGAGTGACATAATGTTTCCTTTCCATCACCCTGCAAATCCCGCCGCTGATATTGTGCTCTAATGTACTCGATGAGGTCAATATCCACAAAGACCCAGCATTTCCCGATCTTGGCTCCAAGAATAATGCCAAGGCGTGCTTTTTCGCCCAAGGTGACAGGGTGGATCTTCAGAAAATCAGCGGCTTGTTGCAGATTCAGGGTGTTCATATTGCCTGTTGCATTCACCTCGAATTAGAGGCATCTGCGTATTTTCGGCTAATGAATATAGTGGGCGTTAGGAAGGTTTTTTGACGAAACTACGAATAATCTTCCGGTTTGAGGCTCAGGCTTTACGTACCATATCTTCGGTGACAGTTTCAGATGGGAGATTCATTGCCGTGTTCACAAAGGTAGCGACCACTTGATTGAGTTGCTTACTAAAATGGAATTGGACATACTGTAATGGTCTAATTTAGTGAGACACTTTCTTAGAGGTTATAATTAATCTAAGAGGTGTAAAAATGAGTAAATCAAGGCGCGTATTAACAACAGAATTTAAGCAAGAGTGTGTCAATTT
>JANYGD010000053.1 GCA_025359405.1 Methylotenera sp.
ACGCGCATGTCCTGTTCGTGGGCAGCGGTGATGGCTTCGACCACGTTGGGCGAATTACCGCTGGTGGAAATTGCCAGCAATACATCGCCTGCCTTAATGCCAGCGAGGTCTGCAGGGCTGTTACGCAATACGCCAGCTATCAGTGAGCCGCGTGCCTGGCTGAGTTTGAATGATTCGGCCAATTCAGGTGTAATGTCTTGCGCTTCAATACCTACCCAACCGCGTGTGACTGAACCACTTACAGCGATTTGTTCCATCACTTGTTTGGCTATGTTTGCTGGGATTGCAAAGCCAATGCCCATGCTGCCACCGTTGCGTGAGTAAATCGCGCTATTAACGCCAACTAAATTGCCTTCTGCATCAATCAAGGCACCACCAGAGTTGCCAGGGTTAATAGAAGCATCGGTTTGAATAAAGTTTTCGTAAGTGTTAATACCTAAGTGATTGCGTCCAAGCGCGCTGACAATACCCTGAGTAACCGTTTGGCCAACACCAAATGGGTTGCCAATGGCCAATACCACATCGCCTACATTGAGTTTATCCGAGGCGGCAAATGTAATGGCCGGTAAATTTTCTGCGTCTACTTTTAGCACCGCTAGATCGGTATCTGGGTCGGTACCCACGACTTTTGCTGATAATTTTCTGCCATCTGCCAACGCGACTTCGATTTCATCAGCACTAGCAACCACGTGGTCGTTGGTTAATATTAAACCTTGTTCGCTAACAATGACACCGCTGCCCAAGCTATTTTCAGGTTGATCTTCTTCGCCATTGTCTGGCTGCTCGCCAAAAAAATGCTTAAATAAAGGGTCGTCTTTAAATTGCTCATTTGGGTTAAGCGTAGTGACTTTGCTCGAAGTAAAAATATTTACCACCGAAGGCATGGCTTTTTTTGCGGCAACACTAAAGCTGGTTTTTGAAATAACTTTAGAATCGGCCGCAGTGCTTGATTCTACTTGATTGACGACAATAGGCACTGGCCCAGACTCAAGTAAATGTGGATAAAAAAATCTTAGCGCAAACAACAAGCCCAAGCAGGCGGTGACAGTTTGTGCAAAAATAAGCCAAATGCGTTGCATATGTAAAAAACTCTAAATCGAATGCGTATAAGTATAGGTGAAAATTCATGAAAATAAATGACCTGAGTGATTATTTAAATCAATTGCTGCAACCAGAACGATTTAGCGATTATTGCCCAAATGGTTTGCAAGTAGAAGGTATGCGCGAAATCAACAAAATTGTGACAGGTGTTACGGCCAGCATGACATTGTTGCAAGCTGCTCAGCAAGCCAGTGCTGATGCGGTGCTTGTGCACCATGGTTATTTTTGGTGCAATGAGACTTTGCAGATTACGGGCATTAAAAAACGTCGTATACAGTTTTTGCTGCAACACGAAATTAATTTATTCGCGTTTCATCTGCTACTAGATATGCACCCTGGGCTTGGTAACAATGTGATGTTTGCCAAGCAATTAGATTTAAAAATTACAAAATGGGCAGAGATGCTGGCATTGGCAGAATTAATTCAGCCACAATCGCTAAAAAGCTTTGCTGAACATATTGAAACAAAACTGAAGCGAAAACCACAAGTGATTGGCGATTTAAGCAAGCCAATTAAACGCATCGCACTTTGCACGGGCGCGGCGCAAGGTTATATTGAGCAAGCCGTTGCTGCGGGAGCAGATGTATACATTAGCGGCGAGATTTCTGAGCAAACTGTGCATGTGGTGCGCGAAAGCGGTATGTCTTATATATCTGCGGGGCATCACGCAACAGAACGCTACGGCATACAAGCATTAGGCGAACATTTAGCGCATAAATTCGGTTTGCAGCATGAGTTTATCGACATTGATAATCCTGTTTAGTTGTTTTATTTCAGATACTTATGCAATTAAATTTGGTTTAAATTTCAAAAAACGGTACAATACGCGGCTTCGTTCATGTTTGAAATATAACTTACTAAATTTAGTCTCAAAAGGACTACAAGGAAAATGAATGTCAGACACTAAGATTAACAAAAACAACGCCTTATCCTTCTCAACACCCTCTGTTGTAGATCAAGAAAAACGCAATTTTTTAGTCACCGCAACTGCTTGTACAGGTACGATTGGTGTGGCTGTGGCTGCTATTCCGTTTGTTGGCAGCATGTTACCGAGTGAGCGAGCTAAAGCTGCCGGTGCACCAGTTGAGGTGGATATCAGCAAGGTTCAGTCAGGGACTATTTTCACAGCCGAATGGCGCGGTAAGCCGGTGTGGATTATTCATCGAACTGACGAACAAACTGCAGAATTAGCTAAACATAACAATCAACTTTCTGACCCAATGTGCGAGGTGACCTCGCAACAGCCTACTTATTGCAAAAACTCGCATCGTTCGATTAAAGAAAATATATCTGTAGTGGTGGGTATTTGCACGCATTTAGGATGCTCTCCTACGCCTAAAATGCAAGCGGGTGGCGATATGGGTGATAATTGGACGGGTGGTTTTTTCTGCCCATGTCACGGTTCTAAGTTCGACCTCGCAGGCCGTGTATTTAAAGGCTCGCCAGCGCCTATCAATTTAGTGGTTCCTCCGCATCAATATTTAACTGAAACGACCATACTGATTGGTGTTGATGCAAAGGCGGAGGTTTAAATCGTGGCTGATAACAAAGTACAACCTTCAAAAGGTTTAATGGGTTGGATTGACGCTCGTTTTCCGCTGACCAGCAATATCAAAAACCACTTAACTGAATATTACGCACCTAAAAATTTCAATTTTTGGTACTTTTTTGGCTCACTGGCGATGCTGGTATTGGTGTTGCAAATTGTCACTGGTATTTTCTTGACGATGCATTATAAGCCTGATGCTGAGCAGGCATTTGCCTCGGTTGAATACATTATGCGTGATGTATTTGGCGGCAATATCATCCGCTATATGCATTCTACAGGCGCGTCGATGTTTTTTATTGTGGTGTATTTACACATGTTTCGTAGCGTTATTTATGGTTCTTATCGTAGTCCTAGAGAACTCAAATGGCTGTTTGGAGTTGCTATTTTCTTGTGTTTAATGGGCGAGGCCTTCTTTGGTTATTTGCTACCTTGGGGTCAAATGTCTTACTGGGGGGCGCAAGTAATCGTAAACTTGTTTAGTACGATCCCTTTTATTGGACCAGATTTATCTGAGTGGTTGCGTGGCGATTATTTAGTATCTGATGCCACATTGAATCGCTTTTTCGCGTTCCATGTGATTGCATTGCCATTAGTGCTACTGGGCTTAGTGGCGGCACATTTAATCGCTTTGCATGAAGTGGGTTCTAACAACCCAGACGGCATAGAAATTAAAGAAAAGAAAGATAAGCAAACAGGTATTCCATTAGATGGCATACCATTTCACCCGTATTATACGGTGAAAGATTTAGTCGCCGTGGTGGTGTTTTTAATTGTGTTTGTTGCCATTATTTGTTTTGCGCCAGAAATGGGTGGTTATTTCTTAGAGGCGAATAACTTCATCCCCGCTGATTCGCTTAAAACACCATCGCATATCGCACCAGTGTGGTATTTCACGCCATATTACTCAATTTTACGCGCAGTGCCACCAATCATGAACTCGCAGTTTCCAGGTGTCGCGGCGATGGGCTTATCGGTAATTGTGTTCGCGCTGTTACCTTGGTTGGATAAAAGCCCAGTCAAATCTATCCGCTATCGCGGCAAGCTTTATAAACGTTGGCTGACAGCCTTTGTGGTGAGTTTTTTGGTGCTTGGTTATTTGGGCACCGTGCCATCAAACGTGTGGGGACAATTTGGTACATGGATGGGCGGCGCAGATCGCGCCACAGTGGTTGCGCGTATTTTCACGGTTATTTATTTTGCATTTTTCATCCTCATGCCTTGGTATACCGCCAAAGATAAGACTTTGCCGGTGCCTGAAAGGGTGACGTGCTAATATGAAAAACCTATTAATCAGCTTAGTATTTTTACCTTTAATTGCCTTTGCGAACGAAGCGGCAATTAGTGTGACCGCGCCGATTGACGCCACCGATTATGCCTCGCTACAGCGTGGCGCACGTACCTTTGTGAATAGCTGTCTTAACTGCCACAGCGCTAATTACATGCGCTACAACCGCCTAAAAGATATTGGCCTGACTGAACAGCAAATTAAAGATAATTTGCTATTTGCGGGTGAAAAAGTCGGCGATACCATGAAAGTGGCGATGAACCCCAAAGATGCAAAAAAATGGTTTGGCGTTGCGCCGCCTGATTTATCGGTAGAAGTGCGCGCGCGCGGTGCGGATTGGGTGTACGCCTATTTGCGTGGTTTTTATCGCGATGAAACAAGCCCGACTGGTTGGGGTAATTGTGTTTTTGATCCGGTGACTTGTAAAGTTGCTATGCCGCATGTTTTGTATGAATTGCAAGGCGAACAGGTGCTGAACCACGAGACGCATCAGCTAGAACTAGTGAAGCCGGGTCGATTAAGCCCGTCAGAATACAACGCATTTGTGGGTGATTTGACCAACTACATGGCGTATATGGCCGAGCCAGCCAAACAGCAAC
>JANYGD010000110.1 GCA_025359405.1 Methylotenera sp.
ATTTTAGCCATGGCCAAAGCCGAGAACGCCGATATTATCGGGCTTTCAGGGCTTATTACACCATCGTTGGAAGAGATGACGCATATCGCCAAAGAAATGCAGCGCGACCCGTATTTTCATGGTTTAAAAATGCCGCTACTGATTGGCGGCGCAACCACTTCTCGTGCGCACACTGCAGTCAAAATCGCCCCACATTACGAAGGGCCGGTAGTGTATGTGCCCGATGCTTCACGCTCGGTTTCGGTGATGCAGTCACTACTGACGTCTGAATCTAAAGATGAGTATATTGCCGAAATTAGCGCGGACTACGAAAAAGCGCGCGCGCAACACGCCAACAAAAAAGGTGTGCCGTTACTCACAATTGCTGACGCACGTAAAAACAAAATGAAATTGAGTTTTGATGGTGATAACACGCCTGTGAAGCCAAAGTTTATTGGCCGTCGCATGTTTAAGAATATTGATTTAAGCTTAATTGCTAAATATATCGATTGGTCGCCATTCTTTCAAACTTGGGATTTAGCGGGTGCGTATCCCGCGATTCTAAGCGATAAAGTGGTGGGCGACGCGGCGACTAAAGTGTTCGCCGAGGCGCAAACTATGCTAAAAAAAATCATCGATGGGCGTTGGTTAAGCGCAAATGGCGTTATTGCGCTGATGCCCGCCAACACGGTGAATGACGACGATATTGAGATTTATACTGATGAAAGCCGTAGCCAAATTGCGTTCACTTATTATGGACTGCGTCAACAATCTGCAAAACCCGTGATTGATGGCGTTGCTCGCCCGAATCAATGTTTAAGCGACTTCATTGCGCCTAAAGGTACTCAAGATTACATCGGCCTATTTGCTGTCACCGCAGGCTTGGGCATAGAAAAAATCGAGAAGCGTTTCATAGATGCCAATGATGATTACAGCGGTATTATGTTCAAATCCCTCGCCGATCGCCTCGCAGAAGCATTTGCCGAGTATATGCACGAACGCATTCGCACCGATTTTTGGGGCTACGTGGCAGATGAAAAGCTAAGTGTTGATGCTCTGATAAAAGAAGATTATCAAGGTATTCGCCCTGCGCCGGGCTACCCCGCCTGCCCAGATCACACAGTCAAAACCGATATGTTTAACCTTCTGCAATGTGATGAAATTGGCATGATACTCACCGAATCATTCGCTATGCTACCCGCAGCCGCCGTGTCGGGCTTCTATTTTTCACATAAAGAGAGCAAGTATTTCAGCGTAGATAAAATCGGCGAAGATCAGTTGCTGGACATGGCAAAACGCAGAAACTTGCCTAAAGACTATTTAGAGCGCTGGCTTGCGCCGAATTTGGGTTAGACACTAAGTTAATATGGAAAACTTACGTCAAAATTTAAGGAATAATGTGAGAAATACTGTGGGTTTATTTATTTCTGCCAATGCTGTCAGAGAGTTTCAGCAACGAGTTCCACATGTTTACGCACCTAATGAAATATTTTGTTTGTGGTTTGATGATGTATATATGCCTGAAGATCATAATTTTATTGCTGCATTTACGAGCAGTGAACTAATTGAAATAAAATTATTTAACGCTGTTTTAGAAAAACTTTCCATTGAAGCAGGTGACCCAGCTCCAGATTTAGAACTACTTTTCAAGCTTCCATCTTGGCAAGAGGTTAATCAACAGGCGGAAGTTCTACTTAAGGCATTACCCTTTAATTTATGTTAAACGACTAATATTACGGTTATGCACATTCACATTTTAGGTATTTGCGGTACATTTATGGGCGGCATTGCCGTGCTGGCTAAGCAGGCGGGGCATCGCGTCACGGGTTGTGATGCGAATGTCTACCCACCTATGAGCACGCAGCTTGAAGCGCAGGGTATCGAGCTGATTGAAGGTTTTTCGCCTGAGCAAACCAAGCTCAACCCCGATATTTATGTGATTGGCAACGTGGTCACTCGCGGCAATCCACTGATGGAAGAAATACTAAATCAGGGCCTCCCATATATTTCTGGTCCGCAATGGCTGGCAGAGAACGTGCTGCAAGGCAAGTGGGTATTGGCTGTGGCGGGTACGC
The DNA here is from genome assembly GCA_025359405.1 of Methylotenera sp. GTDB lineage: Bacteria > Pseudomonadota > Gammaproteobacteria > Burkholderiales > Methylophilaceae > Methylotenera_A. The sequence continues at coordinate 2,055 of JANYGD010000110.1, forward strand.
ATGGCAAAACGACATCATCATCCATGTTGGCTTGGATACTGGAATACGCAGGGCTAGCGCCGGGTTTTTTGATTGGTGGTGTGCCTGAGAATTTTGGTGTTTCTGCACGCTTACCGCAGCATCCTAAGCAAGATGCAAAAAGTATTTCACCTTTTTTTGTCATCGAGGCAGACGAATACGACACCGCTTTTTTTGATAAACGCTCCAAATTTGTACATTACAGACCACGTACAGCGGTGTTGAATAATCTGGAATTTGACCACGCCGACATTTTTGAAGATTTGTCCGTGATCGAAAAGCAGTTTCATCATTTAGTGCGCACGGTGCCACAAAATGGCTTGATTGTGAGTAATGGTAAAGAAGCTAGTTTAAAAAGAGTTATCAATAAAGGTTGTTGGACACCTGTGGAACACTTTGGCACGGACGCTGACTGGCAAGCCGTGAATGCACGGGGTAATGGCAGTTTTGATGTGTTTTACAAAGATAAACTACAAGGCCGTGTAACATGGGATTTGCTCGGCGAACATAACCGTATGAATGCCCTCGCCAGCATCGCTGCCGCACGCCATGTGGGCGTAAGCGTTGAAGAGAGTATTGCAGCTTTGGGCGAATTTAAAAACGTAAAGCGGCGCATGGAGACCAAAGGTATTGTGAATAACATCACTGTATATGACGATTTTGCGCATCATCCCACCGCCATCGAAACGACCATAGCTGGCTTGCGCGCTAAGGTGGGTGCGGCACGCATATTGGCGGTGCTAGAGCCGCGTTCAAATACCATGAAGTTGGGTGTGATGAAAAACGCGCTGCCCGCCAGTTTAAAACAGGCCGATTTGGTATTTTGTTATGGTGCAAATTTGGGTTGGGATGCGGAGGAAGCATTAAAACCTATTGCAAATAAAGCCAAAACGTTTGATGATTTAACAATGTTAGTACAAGCCATTTGCAATGCTACCCAGTCAGGCGATCATATTTTGGTGATGAGTAATGGTGGATTTGGCGGAGTGCATCAGAAAATTCTTGATACATTGGGCAGGAAAACCTAAGGTTGAGTGCAGCACTTAAACAAACTGAAATAGCGGCACTGGCCAGCTTAGTAAGCAAACTTAAAACTTTAAGCGCAATTACCGTCGCAATTTGGGTTTCTATATTGATTCATGCGGTAATTTTAACTATTAAATTTCAGCCTGAACTCAAAAAATTTGCCGATCACCTACCTTCATTAGATGTGGTACTGGTTAACTCCAAAACCAAGAATGCACCAGATAAAGCAGAATTGCTGGCGCAAGCTAACTTAGACCGCGGTGGCAATACCGATGCTAATCGTAAGTTGAAAACTGCTTTGCCTGCGCCCGACCAGAAAACCACTGAAGTTAAGTTAAAACCTAATGCCGAGGCGCGTAATGCGGCTAAATCTGCCAAATTAAAAGCGCAAGAAGCGCGTGAACAAAAGCGCGTAGATGAACTGGAAAAACAAGCGCAAGAACTACTTACGCAAATTAAATCTAGTAAAAAAATTGAATCTAATCCTACACAAAATGCCGCTTCGGCCGAGCCCGAGCAAGGCGAGCAAAAAGTCAAAACCAAATCACTAGATCGTGCTGATTTGATTGCGGCGAGCTTAGAAATGGATAGGTTACAAGCACAAATCGCAAAACAGCAAGATGAGTATCAAAAGCGGCCTAAGCGCAAATTTATTGGCGCGCGTACCAAAGAATATCGCTTTGCCTTGTACGTGGAATCGTGGCGACAAAAGGTGGAGCGCATTGGTAATATGAATTATCCAGAAGCGGCAAAAGCGCAAAAATTGTATGGGCAATTGCGTATGACAGTGTCGATTAATGCCGATGGCAGCTTGGAAAGCGTAGTGATTGATCAAAAATCAAATTATCAGGTTTTAGATGATGCAGCTAAACGCATTGTAGAGCTGGGGGCGCCATATACGGCTTTCCCAGAAGACATCAAGAAAGATACCGACATTTTGAGTATTACCAGGACTTGGACGTTTACGCAAGAAGATGCACTCTCTACAGAATGACAAATCACTATCAATACCATGTATTTTTTTGCTTAAACCAACGTGAAAATGGTGAGGCATGCTGCGCGGATAAGGGCGCGGAAGCGGCGTTTGATCACATGAAAGCGCATGTAAAAAAGTTAGGTTTAAATGGCAAAGATAAAGTGCGCATTAATCGCGCAGGCTGTTTTGATCGATGCGCAGAAGGCCCGATACTGGTGGTGTATCCGCAGGCGATTTGGTATACCTATGTGGATAACGACGATTTAGATGAAATTATCGAAAGTCATTTAATCCACGGCAAAGTGGTTGAGCGTTTGGTTATTTAAGTCGTTGATAAAGCACATTCAATATGTGTTTTTATTTTTTCAGTGAGCATTCTTTTGAGATGCTCATCAAGCCTGTGGTTATTGGCCTGCAGGGCAGTATTTCGAACAGCTTCTCCCCAATGCGAATTAGGAAAATGTTTGTCATTTTCAAAGCGCGGAATCACGTGCCAATGCAAATGCGGCGTTTTATTGCCTAAGCTTGCAAGGTTAATTTTATCTGGTTTGATCACTTCCCTAATTGCTGTTTCTACGCCAAATACGGTTTTCATCATGTGCGCGCGTTGCGGCGGTGGCAAATCGGACATTTCTTTTACATGTGCGATGAGTTCAACACGGCAATAAGCGGGGTAATCAGCGTCATTCAAAAATACCACGCGGCAGAAATCGTCTTGCCACAAAATTTCATGCAGCGTAGGTAAACATAAAGCGCAGGAACTCATAGGGCCTTAAGAAAAATGAGTGAGCTGGATGAAGTGCAAGGCACGCGAAACGCAAAAACCGAGATAATATAGGTTTATACGGCGAGGTTGTGAGTACCGCGCAACGCTGCAATTCACCAGCGTAGCCATTTTAAGAGGCTGCAAGCATGCGGTCCAGTGTCAGCTTGGCTAGTTTAGCATCATGTGCTGGCACTTTGATTTGATTCACAATATTGCCTTCTGCCAAATTTTCTAGTGTCCAAGCCAAGTGTTGCGGGTCGATGCGCGCCATGGTACTGCATTCGCACACCACGTGGCTCATAAACTGCACTAGCTTGCCTTGCGGTTTCATTTGCTCGGCTAGGCGATTCACCAAATTAAGCTCGGTGCCGACTAGCCATTTAGTGTTTGGCGCGGCGGCGCTCACGGTTTTTAAAATGTATTCGGTAGAGCCGACGAAGTCAGAGTTTAAACACACTTCAAATGGCGCTTCAGGGTGCGAAATCACTATGCCATCCGGGTGATCAGCGCGGAATTTGGTTATATTTTGTAGCCTAAACATTTGGTGTACGGCGCAATGGCCTTTCCACAGCAAAATTTTGGCGTTCTTAATTTCATCTACTGTTAAGCCGCCCATCGGTTGGTCTGGATCCCAAATCGGCATTTGCTCGAGCGGAATGCCCATTTTATGCCCGCTCCAGCGACCTAAATTTTGGTCGGGGAAAAACAACACTTTTTCGCGCTGTTTAAAGCCCCATTCGATGATTTTAGTAGCGTTGGTGCTGGTGCACACAATGCCGCCATGTTCGCCACAAAACGCTTTCAGATCGGCCGCAGAATTAATGTAAGTAACAGGTGTGATTTGCTGGTCAAAATTCAGCACTTTGTTCAGCTCGCGATAACTACGTTCTACTTTGGCTAAATTCGCCATGTCGGCCATGGAGCAGCCGGCAGCAAGGTCGGGCAGTACCACGATTTGCTCAGGACGACTTAAAATATCCGCCACTTCTGCCATAAAATGCACGCCCAAAAACACAATAAATTCGGCATCTAAATCTTCACAATAACGCGAAAGTTTGAGTGAATCGCCAGTGTAATCAGCATGCCGATATACACCTTCATTTTGGTAATGATGGCCTAAAATAACCAAGCGTTTGCCTAGCTTGGCGCGCGCAGCAATAATGCGGCGCTGACAATCGGCATCGTCCACAGCTTGGTATCGCTCAAATTTAATCGTAGCGGTTTGCATAGTTTCTATTTTATAACGTTAATCGGTGCTTTTCACCTAATCTTTTTAACGCATCCACATTGGTCCAGCTAAAAACGCGTGCCGCCGCTTCGCGCCAATCTACCCATTCGTAGCGCACATGCTCATTTGGGGCTAGTTTGATAGGCAGCTTCGAAGGAAGTTCTAGCCCAAATAAATGTTCGGTATTTTCTACAATGCTTGGTGCGTAGCGATGCCGCCAATGCGGATAAATTTCGTATACATTCGAAGCGCGCCAATCTTGCAAATTGTACTTGCTTGCATCTAAGCCAGTTTCTTCAAACACCTCACGCATGGCGGCTTGCAGCGGTGTTTCACCACCTTCTACGCTACCCGTAACC
>JANYGD010000163.1 GCA_025359405.1 Methylotenera sp.
ACAACAACAATGCCAGCAGCACCTCCACGGTGATTACTTTTACCGTTACCGCCGCCAATGTACCGCCTACTTTAGTAAAACTTAGTTAGGCTTTAATCGTATCTTCTTTGGGTAGTGCTTTTGGTTGAGTGAGTTGCGCCACCAGCACGCCTGCCTCGTACAATAGCCACAGCGGTACCGCGAGCATAAACTGCGAAATAATATCGGGCGGCGTAAAAATGGCACCAATAATAAACGCGCCCACAATCACATAACTACGCACTTCTTTCAATTGCGCAACTGTCACCCAGCCAAAATGCACGATTAACACCACCGCAATTGGTACCTCAAATGCTAGACCAAACGCCATAAATAGCGTCATCACAAAATCAAGATATTGTGAAATATCGGTCATCACCGCCACGCCAACTGGCGCGCTTTTTACCATAAAACCAAACACTACCGGGAACACGGCAAAATAGGCAAATGCCATGCCTGTGATAAACAATACACAGCTGGCAATGATGACTGGCATCATGAGTTTTTTTTCATGCGCATAAAGCCCGGGCGCTACAAACGCCCAAATTTGATACAAAGTATGCGGCAAAGAGATGACGAACGCCGCCATCATGGCAACTTTCATCGGTACGAAGAATGGCGTAGTCACTGCGGTGGCAATCATTTGCCCGCCCGCAGGCAACTTAGCCAGCATTGGCGCCGCTAGCAAAGAGTAGATTTTATTGGCGAACGGAAATAAACCAAAAAATACCAATATAAAGCCTACTACGCTTCTTAGCAGGCGATTGCGCAGCTCAATCAGATGTGAAATAAACGATTCGGTAGGCGTCATGACTTATTTTATAGCCGATTTAACGCGTTTCACTTGTTTGACTCTTGGCTTGGTTTTTGGCTTGCTTGATTTAGGAGGTTTTTTAGCTGTTTTTGTAATACTATTTTTAATATCGGCTTCTGTGTTTTCAACAGTTTGCTTGATTTCTTGCTGTAATTTTTGCAGCTCTTCAAAACGCATTTCACGATTGACTTCTTCTTTTATTTGCGCCATATAGCGCTGCATGCGACCAGCAAATGCACCCACTGTACGTGCCACTTTTGGCAGCTTTTCTGGCCCAATCACCAGTAAGGCCACCACCGCTATTACGAGCAACTCCGAAAAAGAAACATCAAACACTTTGAGTATTTACTGCTTAGTCTTCTTGGTAACTTCACCTTCGATGGTTGTACCAGTTTTTTCGGCTGTGTCTTCAACTTTGCCCTCATTCATGGCTTTTTTAAACTCATTCACCGCCCCGCCCAAATCACTACCGATGTTACGCAGTTTTTTGGTACCAAAAATCAGCACTACTATCAACAATATTATCAACAAATGTCCAGGACTCAAAATTCCGCTCATCACAATCTCCTTAGTTAAATTTTTGGCAGCATAGCGCCACCACCAAATACATGCGCGTGCAAATGAAACACTTCTTGCCCACCTTCTCGACCCGTATTAATGAGCGTTTTAAAGCCTGTCAGACCTTGTTCATCTGCTAACTTGGGTGCTAACAATAATATTTTTCCGAGCAAAGCTTGATGTGTCGCATCACAATCTTTCAATGTCTCCACATGCAATTTTGGCACAATTAAAAAATGTACTTTCGCCATGGGTTTGATGTCGTTAAATGCAATTACATCGTCATCTTCGTAAATCTTTTTAGCTGGAATTGCACCCACAACGATTTTACAAAAAATGCAGTCTGCACTCATTTTGTGCGGCTTTCTTTCTCAGTAATGCCCGACAATCCTTCACGCCGCGCCAACTCATCCAACACATCCTGCGGTTTCAAACCTGCCTTAGCGAGCATTATCAGCGTATGAAACCACAAATCTGCCGTTTCATAAATAATTTCATCTTTATTGCCGCCTTTGGCTGCCAGCACGGTTTCAGTGGCTTCTTCACCCACTTTTTTAAGGATGCTATCCATGCCCTTAGCGTACAATTTCGCCACATAAGACGAAGTTGGATCAGCGCTTTTACGCTGCTCCAACAATTCACTTAATCTGTCTAAAACATCGCTCATGATTTTATTCGTGATAAATATCTTTTGGGTCTTTAATCACTGGCTGGTCGATTTGCCAATTACCGTTTTCTAATTTTTTAAAAAAACAATTGTGGCGACCTGTATGACAAGCAATGC
>JANYGD010000174.1 GCA_025359405.1 Methylotenera sp.
TCAACAAACCCTGGTTTGCCTTTGACTAAAAATTTTTTAAAGACACTTTTAACATCTTTCACATGACCACTTTGCACCAAAAATTGCGCAAAATGGCTGCGCGTCAAAATACTTTTTTTTGCAATTTCCTGTGCACCTTCGTAAGCCCCATGGATACCTACTTTAGCCAAGCCAGCACTCATTTCTTGCGCCCGCTCGTCGCGCCCGATACGTACTTTATCTAGCGCCGTTTTTAAGGCTGTATTTTCTGCATCTATTTTTAAACCGACAATATGTAAGGTGCGTTTTTTCCACATGGCCGAAATCTCCACGCCATTTACAAAGTGAATGCCATGCTCTACAGCGGCTTCCCGAGCCGCTTGCAAGCCACTTACGTCATCGTGATCAGTCAGCGCAAGCACTTTTACACCACTTTTGGCAGCGTGTGCAACCAATTCTTGCGGTGTAAATTTGCCATCTGAGATGGTGGAGTGGCAATGTAGGTCAATCTTAGCGGTCATAGCTTAAAATATACTCAGGTTTTGCATTAATAGCTAAATCATAGCAAAATAGAGGTCTTACAGATAGTTATGCTTTAACGTTACTGGTTATTTTTAAAGGCCACATGAAATTTTTATTTGATTTAATCCCCGTTATTTTATTTTTTGTAGGCTTTAAGCTTTACGGCATTTTTGCCGCAACTGCTATCGCGATTGGCGCCACTTTTGCGTTGATTATTTACGCCAAAATTCGCCACGGCAAAGTGGATAAAATGTTGCTGGTAAACGGCGCCATTATTAGCGTATTGGGCAGCATTACACTTTTATTGCACGATACTACTTATATTATGTGGAAGCCGACCGTGCTGTATTGGGTAGGTGCGGCGGTTTTGTTGATTGGAAACGTTTTTTTTAAGAAAAATTTTATTCAACAAATGATGGGCAAAATAATTGATGCACCAATCGCTATTTGGAACAAACTCAACTTGGCATGGGTGATTTTTTTGATTTTGTTGGGCATTTTAAATTTATACGTCGCGTTTCATTACAGCCTAAATACTTGGGTAAATTTCAAGCTTTTTGGCGTGACCAGCATGATGTTTATATTTGTTATCGCACAAACGATAGTGCTAAGAAAGTATTTAATAGAGCCCATAGCAGAAAATAAAAAGGACGAGTGATGTTATACGCAATTATTGCAGAAGATGTGCCAAATAGCCTTGAAAGGCGCATGAGTGCTCGCCCTGCCCATTTGGCGCGGCTTACAGAGCTACAAAATCAAGGGCGTTTACTTTTGGCCGGGCCGTTTCCCGCCATTGACAGCGTAGACCCAGGGCCCGCAGGCTTTAGCGGTAGTTTGATTGTGGCTGAATTTAGCGATTTAGTCGCAGCAAAAACTTGGGCTGAGGCCGAACCCTTTGTCATCGCGGGCGCCTTTGCAAACGTTACAGTGAAACCTTTTCGAAAAACGCTACCCTAAGCAGAGCATGAATTTAGTTGAAACCATTAAAACCAGATTGGCCACGCTTAACCCTGTGAGCCTTGAGATACAAGATGATAGCGCAATGCACACGGGCCACGCGGGAAATACAGGTGGCGGACATTTCAGCATTAAAATCGTAAGCTCGCAATTTTCGCAAAAATCGCAGATAATGCGACATCGTTTAATTTATCAGGCTTTAACTAACTTAATTCCACAACAAATTCATGCTATAAGCATACTTGCTATTTCGCCTGACGACTCCATTTAACACCCACTACTTATTATTTTTTAAGGATTTCTTATGAAAATCAACCAATTACTCATCGCACTAGCGGCTTTTTCTACCTTATCTTTCGCTCCAGCGCTCTATGCAGCTGATTCAGCAGCTACCGTTAATGGCAAAGTCATTAAACAATCATGGGTAGATTACATTATGAAAGACGCGCAAGCCCACGGCCAAAAACCGAGCGATGACATGAAAAACGCCATTGTTAAAAATTTAGTTGCCACTGAGCTGGTCTATCAAGAGGCGCAAAAACAAGGCTTTGATAAGAACCCTGATTTTCAAACCAGCCAAGAACTCACAAATCGCAAAATGTTATCCGATATTTATCTGCAAGATTTTATGAAGAAAAACCCTGTGTCTGAGGCGGATTCTAAAGCTGAGTATGAGCAATATAAAAAGGAGACGGGCGATAAAGAATATAGCGCACGCCATATTTTGGTTAAAACCGAAGCCGAAGCCAATGATATTTTGGCTCAATTGAAAAAAGGTAGCGACTTTGCCAAACTAGCCAAAGAAAAATCAATTGATACAACTAATAAAGATAAAGGTGGCGACTTAGGCTGGTTCTCACCAACTATTATGGTAAAACCATTTGGCGATGCGGTCACAAGCTTGAAAAAAGGCGAAGTGACAAGCGCACCAGTGCAAACCCAATTTGGCTGGCACGTGATTAAATTAATTGATACGCGTGCTACACAATTTGCAACTTACGATAAAGTAAAGCCCGATATTGAAAACAAATTACAACAAATAAAATTGCAAAAAATGTTATTAGGTTTGAAAGAAAAAGCCAAAATTGATATGCCAGGTGTAACTCCTGCAAAATAGTCATTTTCTAAGTAAGATTATTAGTTAATAAAAAAGCCTGCAAAAGCAGGCTTTTTTATTAAAACTACGACTGGTCGCGCAGACCAACTGATTGATTAGTTGTGGTTTTTACCCTATATTTCTATCAATGTTTAGGTTAACAATCTTTAATAAAATGCGCATTCAATTATTTCTGGTTTACTGTTTTTTATTTATCAGTACTAGCAATGCCGCAACCATCATCGCTGTAAGTGTGTTGCCGGTGGGTGAATACACGCGTATCACCATTGAATCTGACCAAGCGATTAGCTATTCTCTACTCACACTTAAAAAGCCAGATCGTATTGTGCTAGATTTAAAAGACGCACAAAACTCTAACATAATCAAAACGTTAAGCGCCAAAGCATTGCCTAATGATTCATACATCAAACAAATTAGAGTTGCAAAATTTCAGCAAAATACGACACGTGTGGTGATTGATTTACGTACTAATGCCACACCTAAACTTACGGAGTATCAGCCGTCGGGGGACTATCAACACCGATTAGCGTTAGACATTTTTCCCATCGATACACTAGAAAATGATTCCGAGCCATCAGAAAAATCATCCTATCAAGAAGGTGCGGATAAAAATAAAAGTGAGCCAGAAACCGGCAACGCAAACGGCAGTGGCGCAAAAATCATATTAGACACATTGCCAGCTATAGAGCCTGATGAAGATTTGGATTCTCCACAAGACCCAAACCTTTAGTTGTTGAAGTAAGTAAATTCTGACTAAATTTTTGCTTAAAAACCAAACAGTCGCTTCTAAACATTAAACCAAGATATTTTTTGTTAAAACTGACAGCGCGCTTTCTGTTAAAATATGGCCTGTAAAAACCCACTAAAAAAACTTCTTACAATTCATGGCCAGCGCCCAATCTAGCACCCAATTTTTAAGCCCCGCATTCCTAAGTTTACGTGGTAGCCCTGCTTTATCGCAATTTCGTCTCGATAAACTCTATGCCAGCTTAAAAAAATATACCCCAAATATTTCGCATATTTATGCAGAGTTTGTGCATTTTGCATTTAGCGAAACTGCGCTAACTAATACCCAACAGAATACATTAAAACAAATTCTCACTTATGGCCCACAAGCCAATGTGGAAAAGCCTTCTGGCACATTATTTTTGGTGATTCCGCGTTTAGGAACGATCTCACCTTGGGCATCGCGCGCGACGGATATCGCCAAAAACTGTGGTTTGGAATCTGTGTTGCGTATTGAGCGCGGCATCGCGTATTACGTACGTACCAGCAATGGCAGGGCTTTGAGCGATGCTGAAAAAATTGCCCTAAAAACACAAATTCATGATCGCATGACCGAGATGGTATTTAGCGACTTAGATGATGCACAAAAACTTTACCACAGCGCACAACCTGCACCGCTCAGTTCTATCGATATTCTAAATGGCGGCAAAGCCGCGCTGGATGCAGCTAACAGCGAAATGGGCTTAGCGTTGTCGCCTGACGAAGTGGATTATTTATTCGATAATTTTAGCAAAATCGAGCGTAACCCGACTGATGTTGAGCTAATGATGTTTGCGCAAGCTAACTCGGAACATTGTCGCCACAAAATTTTTAACGCGGATTGGGTGATTGACGGCATGACGCAAGATAACTCGCTGTTTGACATGATCCGCAACACGCATAAGTTCAACCCAGGCAACACTGTGGTGGCATATTCTGATAATTCATCCATCGTACAAGGCCAAAAAACCAAACGTTTTTACCCCAAAAATGGCGAATATGGCTACGCAGAAGAAGACATGCACTACTTGATGAAAGTAGAAACGCATAACCACCCAACGGCCATTTCTCCTTTTGCGGGCGCAGCTACCGGCGCGGGTGGCGAAATTCGTGACGAAGGCGCCACTGGAGTAGGCTCCAAACCCAAGGCGGGTTTGACGGGATTTTCGGTTTCAAACTTGAATATTCCAAACTTTACACAGCCTTGGGAAAAAGCCTATGGCAAGCCAAGCCGCATCGCGACTCCACTACAAATAATGACCGATGGCCCATTAGGTAGCGCGGCTTACAATAATGAATTCGGTCGCCCTAATATTGCGGGTTATTTCCGTACTTTCGAACTTGAATCGGCGAGCGAAGTACGCGGCTACCACAAGCCGATCATGCTGGCTGGCGGCGTGGGTAATATTTCCGCTAATCATTCCCATAAAAATACAATTCCCGCAGGCGCAGCGCTCATCCAGCTCGGTGGTCCAGCTATGTTAATTGGCTTGGGCGGTAGCGCAGCAAGCAGCATGGATACTGGTTCTAACACCGAAAACTTAGACTTTGATTCGGTACAGCGCGGCAACCCAGAACTGCAACGTCGCGCGCAAGAAGTCATAGACCGTTGCTGGCAATTAGGCGACAAAAACCCAATTTTGAGCATTCACGACGTGGGCGCAGGCGGTATTTCCAATGCATTCCCTGAGCTTGTAAACGACGCCAAAGTAGGCGCGCTGTTTGAGTTGCGCAATGTGCACAACGAAGAGCCTGGCATGTCGCCGCGCGAATTGTGGAGCAACGAGGCACAAGAGCGTTACGTGATGGCAGTTTTACCAGATGAATTACCTCGATTCAAAACAATGTGTGAGCGCGAACGCTGCCCGTTTGCGATAGTGGGTTACACCACAGAAGAACGCCATTTGACCGTCAATGACGAATTTTTTGACAATAAACCTGTGGATATGGATTTATCGGTTTTATTGGGCAAGCCGCCCAAAATGACGCGTGATGTGAAATCCGTCAGCAAAAAATTAAACGCTTTTGACACTAGAAAAATTGACATTAAAGACGCAGTAGCTCGTGTATTAAGGCTACCAGGCGTTGCCGATAAAACTTTTTTGATTACTATTGGCGACCGCACAGTGACAGGCTTGATTGCACGCGACCAAATGGTCGGGCCCTGGCAAGTACCTGTGTCTGATGTCGCAGTTACACTAGCGGGCTATGAAACCAACGTGGGCGAAGCTTTTGCGATTGGCGAAAAGGCGCCGTTAGCGCTCATTAACACACCCGCATCAGGTCGCATGGCGATTGGTGAAGCTATTACCAATATCGCCGCGAGTTTGATTGATGACATTGGCAATTTAAAGCTTTCTGCTAACTGGATGGCGCCGGCTGGCCACGCGGGCGAGGACGCCGCGCTATTCGCTACAGTAAAGGCAGTAGGTATGGAATTGTGCCCTCAGTTGGGTATCAGCATTCCTGTCGGCAAAGATTCCATGAGTATGAGGACGGTTTGGAACGAAAACGGGATAGATAAAGCCGTGACATCCCCGATTTCACTGGTGGTGACCGCCTTTGCCAACACGCCTGATGCGCGCAAAACCTTAACGCCACAATTAAGAACTGATTTGGGTGAAACTAAGTTGATTTTGATTGATTTGGGTAACGGCAAAAACCGCCTAGGCGGTAGCAGCTTGGCGCAAGTGTATGGCCAGCTTGGTGACGACGCGCCCGATGTGGATGATCCAGCACAGCTCAAAGCATTTTTTGCAGAAATTCAGCGCTTAAATCGCGAAAACAAAATCCTCGCTTACCACGATAGAAGTGATGGCGGCTTATTTGCCGCTTTATGCGAAATGGCGTTTGCCGGAAGATGTGGCCTAGAAGTCAATATCCACAGGCTTTCTGGCGATACCGTAAGTACGCTATTTAATGAAGAGTTGGGTGCGGTGATTCAAGTGCGCGCGAGCGAAGCTGATGCGATTTTAAGTCAATTAAATCCATCGCTGAGTGCGCACTTAATCGGTAGCGTAACAACAAACAATCAAATCAATATCAGCAAAAATGGCGAAAATATATTTACAGATTCGCGCGTGAATTTACACCGCATGTGGTCTGAAACCACTTACCACATGCAAAGTTTGCGCGACAACCCAGTGTGTGCGCAACAAGAGTATGACCGCATTCTAAACAAGGCAGATGCTGGTTTGCAAGTGCACGCCACATTCGACATCAATGAAAACATTGCTGCACCATACCTCAATAAAACGCCCCCCAAAATGGCCATTTTGCGCGAACAAGGCGTGAATGGGCAAGTGGAAATGGCTGCCGCGTTCGACCGTGCGGGCTTTGCTACATTTGACGTGCATATGAGCGACATTATTTCTGGTCGTGTTTCACTGAAAGAGTTTGTGGGTTTTGTGGCTTGCGGCGGCTTCTCTTATGGTGATGTGCTGGGCGCAGGCGAAGGTTGGGCGAAATCAATTTTATTCAATTCACGCGCTAATGATGAATTTAGTGCATTTTTTAACCGCGTCGATTCATTCGCACTTGGCGTATGTAACGGCTGCCAAATGATGAGCAATTTGCACTCTATCATCCCTAACGCTCAACATTGGCCACATTTTGTGCGCAATAAATCCGAACAATTTGAGGCGCGTTTAGCAATGGTAGAAGTGCTAGAATCGCCTTCGCTATTTTTTAATGGCATGGCTGGAAGCCGCATGCCGATTGCCGTTGCACATGGCGAAGGTTTTGCGGAATTTTCTTCACAATCTGCTGTCAATGACGTGTTAGATAAAAAGTTGGTGGCGATGCGCTTTATCGACAACGCGTCGACGCCAACCGA
>JANYGD010000054.1 GCA_025359405.1 Methylotenera sp.
GCTCAACACTTAGCAAAATCACATCTTCATCACAATCTACACGAATTTCATGCACCTTCTGACTATGGCCAGATTCTTCGCCTTTACGCCATAATTTATTGCGCGAACGTGACCAGTACACCGCTTGCTTGGTATCGTTAGTCAATTGCAAGGCTTCGCGGTTCATCCATGCCACCATCAATATCTTTCCTGTGCCATGCTCTTGCGCAATCGCAGGCACAAGGCCGCTTGCATCCCAATTAATTTCGTCTAGCCAGCTCAAAGTCTTACCTCAATACCGTGCTGCTGCATATATTTTTTGGCTTGCTGTACGGTATATTCGCCATAGTGGAAAATACTCGCCGCCAGCACCGCATCCGCACCACCCAGCGTGATGCCATCGACCAAATGCTGCAAATTACCTACGCCACCAGAGGCGATTAAAGGCACGTCCACTGCATTAGAAATCGCACGATTTAATGGATTATTAAAACCAATCTTGGTTCCATCCCTATCCATGCTCGTCACCAACAACTCGCCTGCGCCAAGGCTTACCATGTATTCTGCCCATTTTACGGCATCCAAACCGGTCGGCTTACGGCCGCCATGCGTAAACACTTCCCATTCATAAGCTTGATTATCTACTTTTTTTGCATCGATGGCGACCACAATACATTGCGAGCCAAAGCGCGCGGCGGCATCTCGCACCATGTTTGGATTTAGTACTGCGGTGGTGTTAATGCTGACTTTATCTGCGCCCGCATTCAACAAACGCCGTACATCTTCCACCTCGCGCACGCCACCACCGACGGTGAGTGGGATAAACACTTGGCTGGCGACCTCTTCAATAATATGCAAAAGCAAACCACGATTATCAGAGCTGGCAGTAATATCCAAAAATGTCAGCTCATCAGCGCCCTGGTCGTCGTAACGCTTGGCGATTTCAACTGGATCGCCCGCGTCGCGCAGCTCGAGAAAATTCACGCCCTTTACAACACGACCATCGGTAACATCTAGGCAAGGAATGATTCTTTTGGCTAGCCCCATCAGCTTAGCTCATCGGCGAGTTTTTGCGCAGCCGCAAAATCAATCGTGCCTTCATAAATCGCACGGCCAGTAATGGCGCCAATTATGCCTTCGTGCGCAACGGCGCACAGCTTCTTCACATCATCCAAATTGGTTAAACCACCACTCGCGATAACAGGTATGGTCAAAGCTTGTGCCAATACTACAGTCGCCTCTATATTCACGCCTGTGAGCATGCCATCGCGACCAATATCGGTGTAAACAATTGCGTTTACGCCATAATCTTCAAATTTTTTGGCCAAATCTATCACATCGTGACCCGTGAGTTTAGACCAACCATCAATCGCTACTTTGCCATCTTTAGCATCTAGACCAACGATAATTTGACCCGGGAAAGCATAACAAGCCTCGTGCAAAAAGCCTGGCGTTTTCACTGCAGCCGTGCCGATAATCACATAATCAATGCCATTATCCAAATAACGCTCTATGGTTTCTAAATCGCGAATACCTCCACCTAATTGAATAGGTATATCGCCGCCCACCGCGCCAACAATTGACTTAATAGCACCTTCGTTCACAGGCTTGCCCGCAAACGCGCCGTTTAAATCCACCAAATGTAGCCGCTTTCCGCCCTGATTCACCCAATGCCGCGCCATGGCGCCTGGGTCTTCTGAAAACACGGTAGATTCTTTCATCAAGCCCTGTTTTAAACGTACACAGTGACCATCTTTGAGATCAATTGCAGGAATGATTAGCATGATTTTTATTGTGTTATATAAAACAAAAAGCGTTATTTAAGGTTTCCAGTTTACAAAGTTACCGAGTAATTGCAAGCCAGCTTGCGCACTTTTTTCTACGTGAAATTGCGTTGCAAAAATATTCTCGCGCGCAACCGCGCTAGTAAAACGAATTGGATATTCGGTTGCGCCCACCGTAACGGTGCTATCTTGCGGAGCGGCGTAGTAACTGTGTACGTGATAAAACCTAGTCGCGTCTGCAACGCCTGCCCACAAAGGGTGCGGTTTACTTTGATAAACTTGGTTCCAGCCCATGTGCGGGACTTTTAGCTTGTCGCCTTTTGCATCCACCAGTTTATCGGCAAAACGTTTGACGCCACCTTTTAACAAGCCCAAACCCGCTGTATCGCCTTCTTCTGAGTAATCAAACAGTAATTGCATACCAATACAAATACCTAAAAAAGGCTTATTTTTCGCCGCGTGAATGATTGCACTGCGCAAATTGCGTGCATCTAGCTCGCGCATGCAATCTGGCATGGCGCCTTGACCAGGAAACACAACCCTCTCAGCGTTTTGAATCACTGATGGGTCACTGGTTACGACGACTGATTTGCCCCTTGCGACGTGTTCAACCGCTTTAGACACCGAGCGCAAATTGCCCATGCCGTAATCAACAACTGCAATATCTACTTTGCTCATAGATAAAACCGTAGCGCTTATAAGCTGCCTTTGGTGGATGGCATTATGCCTGACATGCGTTCGTCATGAGTAACGGCCATGCGCAGTGCGCGGCCAAAGGCTTTAAATATGGTCTCGGATTGGTGATGCGAGTTATTGCCTTTTAAGTTATCAATATGCAGTGTCACGTTGGCGTGATTCACAAAGCCTTGAAAAAACTCGTGTACCAAATCCACATCAAATTCACCAATCGCAGCGCGGGTGAATTCGCAATTAAATTCCAACCCTGGGCGACCTGAACAATCAAGCACCACGCGGCTTAGCGCCTCATCTAGCGGCACATAGGCGTGACCGTAACGATTAATGCCTTTTTTATCGCCAAGTGCCTTGGTAAATGCCTGACCAAGTGTAATGCCAATATCTTCTACCGTGTGATGTGCATCGATATGCAAATCGCCTTTGGCCTGTACGCTAATATCCATCATACCGTGGCGTGCCACTTGATCGAGCATATGATCGAGAAAACCTAAGCCAGTATTGAATTGTGAGGCGCCAGTGCCATCGATATTAATGGCCACAGTAATTTGAGTTTCTAGGGTGTTACGGGTAACTTCTGCTTTGCGCATGAGCGTTTTAACTAATTGATAATGAATAATTTAATAGCATTTTAACTCAAATTTAGATGCTTACGCAAAATAACAACAAAAATGCCAATCTAATAAATAAAAAGCCGACCAAGCGGCCGGCTTTTTTGTTTTGAAACAACAGTTATTTAGCTGCGTCTGCTGGTGCTGCTGCGTCAGCGGCTGGCGCCGCATCTGCTGCTGGTGCTGCTGCCTCTGCAGGAGCTGCTTCAGTTGGCGCTGCGGCATCTGCTGCAGGAGCAACTTGTTCAACCGCTGCGCCTGTATCTGCTGCTGGTTCTGCAGGTTTACCACCTTTAAGTAAGTATAAGCCTAGCAAAACTGCACCTGCAATCAAAGCCCATGGCAATAATTTACCCATGCCACCTGCGCTTGCATTACCTGCACGTGCTAAACCTGTGATTTCAGCGGCTGATGCTGCTGGATCTGCTGCGCCATAAATCGCTGCGCCTGCAACCACAATATCTGCCCCTGCATCTACCACTTGACGCACTGTTGCCGCTTTTACGCCACCTGCAACTGACACTTTAGCGCCAGTATTTAAGCCAGTTACCATCGCCAAATCGGCAAATGGTGTTTGACCTGCTGCTTGTTGATCTAAACCTGTGTGCACGCCAATGATGTGTGCGCCTAATTTAACAACTTCTAATGTGCGCGCTTTTTTGTCAGTCACATTAATTAAGTCTACTTGAGCCATTTTGCCGTATTTGTTAGCAACATCAATAATGCCTTTAATTGTACCAATATCAGCACAGCCCAATACTGTGCAAATGTCTGCACCGGCTTTGTAGAACGGCTCTGCTTCGTAGAAGCCAGCGTCCATTGTTTTTAAATCAACTAAAATTTTGTTATTTGGGAATTTTGCACGTAATGTTTTGAGCATCTCAATACCGTTATGCTTGATGCATGGAGTACCGATTTCTAAAATGTCTACGTGTGGTGCAACTTTGGTAGCCAATGCTACAGTTCCGTCAAAATCTAATGAATCTAATGCCATTTGGGTTTGTGCCATAACGCTTCTCCTTCGAGTTTGCTCTAATTTTAAGGGTTAAATCTTAAATTAAAATTTAATATTTTGTGGTTGATTTAAAATAATTTTTACAAAATATTAATTGGATATTTTGTACGTTTGCACATAATAACCGCAATTGATGATTTTTTTCAACACTTTAGTTAATTTTAATGATTATTTCAAAATTAACGTGAGCGCATCAACTAACTGCTTGGACTGCGCATCCGTGCCAATAGTAATGCGCAAATAGGGCGCGATGCGCGCGGGCTTTTTAAAATGTCGAATAATAATGTTTTTCTCACGCAGTTTTGCGGTGAGCTCCGCGCCGGCGCGTGTTTTGTGTTTGGCGAAAATAAAATTAGCGCCTGACGGTAGCACTTCAAAACTTAATGCCTGTAACTCCTTTACCAGTGCGACTCGCGTGGCAATAATTTTTTTACACGTTTCTTCAAAATAGGTTTTATCTTGCATAGCGGCTATGGCGCCAGCCTCCGCAAAACGGTCGATTGGATACGAATTAAAGCTATCTTTAACTCGGATTAAGGCTTCTACTAAGTCTTTGTGCCCAAGCGCATAACCCACGCGCAAACCTGCCAAAGAACGTGCTTTTGAGAGCGTTTGCGTGACCAATAAATTGGGGTAAGTGTTGATTAACTTAACGGCGGATTCAGTGCCAAAATCTACGTAGGCTTCGTCAATCACCACCACAGATTCTGTGTTTATTTTGAGCAGTTTTTCAATCTCAACCAGCGCCAAAGGCACGCTAGTCGGCGCATTGGGGTTAGGGAAAATAATGCCGCCATTTGGTCTGTCATACTCTTTTACGTCAATTTCATAGCTGGCGTTGAGTGGGATTTCTTCATACTCAATGTCATACAAACCACAATAAACTGGGTAAAAACTGTAAGTAATATCAGGGAAAAGCAGTGGTCGACTTTGTTTAAGTAGCGCTTGAAACACGTGCGCCAGCACTTCATCCGAGCCGTTGCCGACAAATACCTGACTGGGCTGCAAGCCATAATAACCGGCGATTGCGGCTTTTAATTTGTCCGAATTTGGGTCTGGGTAAAGGCGCAAACTATCTGCTGCTTCGGCCTGCAAGGCTCGTATTACTTGAGGGCTAGGGCCATACGGATTTTCATTGGTGTTGAGTTTAACCAAATTATCCAGCTTGGGCTGCTCGCCTGGCACGTAGGGCGTTAAACCGCTGACAACATCACTCCAAAACTTACTCATAAACCTACTACGCCTTGCACTTGTTCCGCTCGTGTCGGTTTAGATATAGTATCATTTTTTTAATCGATATTCGGCAGACTTCGCATGCGCTTGTAAGCCTTCGCCATGTGCCAGCGTTGACGCTACACGGCCCAATACCTGCGCGCCTTCTGGCGACACCATAATAAGACTAGAACGTTTTTGAAAATCATATACCCCCAATGGCGAGCTAAAACGCGCTGTACGGGAAGTCGGCAGTACGTGGTTTGGCCCTGCGCAGTAATCGCCAAGCGCTTCGCAGGTATTGCGACCCATAAAAATGGCGCCTGCGTGTTTGATTTTTTTGCTCATTTCCTGCGGATTTTCTACTGATAATTCCAAGTGCTCGGGCGCAATATAATTACTGATTTCTACCGCTTCATCTAAATCTCTTACCAAAATCAGCGCGCCGCGATTAGTAATTGAGGTATTTACAATAGCCTTGCGCGGCAAAGTTTCTACAAGCTTTTGCATGCTGGCAACCACTTTATCCAAAAACGCGGCGTCAGGGCTCAATAATATAGCTTGCGCCAATTCGTCATGTTCGGCTTGACTGAACAAATCCATAGCAATCCAATCCGGGTCGGTTTTGCCATCGCAAATCACCAAAATTTCTGATGGCCCAGCCACCATATCGATACCCACGACGCCGAACACACGGCGCTTGGCAGCCGCCACGTAGGCGTTGCCCGGTCCAGTGATTTTATCCACTTGCGGAATGGTCTGCGTGCCATACGCCAATGCGCCCACGGCTTGTGCACCGCCGATACAAAATACGCGGTCAACGCATGCAATAGCTGCAGCGGCTAATACTAGCGCGTTTTTTTCGCCATTCGGTGTTGGCACCACCATAATTAACTCGGCCACACCCGCCACTTTTGCAGGAATCGCATTCATCAACACCGAGGAAGGATACGCCGCTTTGCCGCCTGGCACATATAAACCGACGCGATCTAGCGCGGCGATTTGCTGGCCGAGCATGGTGCCATCAGCTTCAGTATAACTCCAAGATTGCATCACTTGCTTTTCGTGATAGTTTTTTACGCGATCTGCCGCTGCTTGCAAAGCCTTGCGCTGATTGGCAGGTAGGCCATTTAATGCGACTTGTAACTCTTGCTTTGAAACTTCTAAATCGGCCAAATTTGTTGCGTTAGTTTTGTCAAAACGGTTTGTATATTCCAGCACCGCTGCATCGCCACGCGCTTTCACGTCTTTTAAAATATTGGCAACAACTGCGTCCACACTGTCATCCTGCGCGGTTTCAAAGGCCAACAAGGCTTTTAAATTGGCATCAAATGTGGGGTCTAGAGTGGATAAACGTCGAATGTTCATTTTTTTATTGCTGAGGCAAATGCATCCAAAATCGGTTGCAATTGCGCACGATTCAACTTGAGCGAGGCTTGGTTCACGATTAAACGCGAGCTAATATCGCCCACTTCTTCCACCGCCTTAAGACTGTTGGCGCGCAGGGTGTTACCTGTGCTAACCAAATCCACAATCGCATCCGCTAGCCCGACTAACGGGCCGAGTTCCATCGAGCCGTACAGCTTGATTAAATCGACATGCATACCCTTAGCCGCAAAATGCTCGCGCGCCGCTTTCACGTATTTGGTGACCACTTTTAAACGCGCGCCTTGGCGAATGCTGGCCTCGTAGTCAAAACCTTCACGCACTGCCACCATCATTTTGCATTTGGCAATTTTCAAATCCAATGGCTGATACATGCCTTCACCGCCGTGCTCATCCAACACATCTTTGCCCGCAATGCCTAAATCGGCGGCGCCATATTGCACATAAGTCGGCACGTCGGTCGCACGCACAATAATCAAGCGCACATCTTCGCGATTAGTGAGCAAAATGAGTTTTCGTGAAGATTCAGGATCTTCCAACGCACGAATACCCGCCGCGGCCAAAAGTGGCGTGGTTTCTTCAAATATTCTGCCTTTTGAGAGTGCAATAGTAATCATAATATTTAATTGCTGCGGCGCACTTTTGCGCCTAGTTTTGTTAGTTTTTCTTCCAAATATTCATAACCGCGGTCTAAGTGATATATCCGTTCTATCACCGTTTCACCTCGCGCTACTAAACCAGCTAATACAAGGCTTGCAGAGGCACGTAAATCAGTAGCCATCACGGTTGCACCATCTAGATATTCAACGCCTTTTACCAAAGCGGTATTGCCGTCAATGCTAATATCGGCACCTAGTCGTTGCATTTCTTGCACGTGCATAAAGCGGTTTTCAAAAATCGTTTCAGTGACTTTCGAAACACCTTCCGCCACGCTATTTAATGCCATTAACTGCGCTTGCATATCGGTGGGGAAAGCCGGATGCGGCGCGGTGCGGATATTCACTGCTTTTAATTTGCCATCACTTTTTATGGTAATACTTGTCGCATCGTTAGTTACCGTAGCTCCCGCTTCGCGCAGTTTTTCGATGACCGCATCGAGCAAATCAGCGCGCGCGTTCAATAGCCTCACTTCGCCACCGGTCATTGCCGTGGCCACCATGTAGGTGCCTGCTTCTATGCGGTCGCAAACGATATTATGATTTGCGCCATGCAGTTTTTCTACGCCGACTATCGTAATGACATCCGAGCCAGCACCCGTAATTTTTGCGCCCATTTTAACTAAACATTCAGCCAAATCGACCACTTCTGGTTCTTTGGCAGCATTTTCTAACACCGTCTTGCCTTCGGCCAGCGATGCAGCCATCATCAAGTTTTCGGTGCCTGTCACTGTGACCAAATCCATGTAATAACGTGCGCCTTGCAAGCGCCGATTAGGTAAATGCAAGGTGCTGGCTTGAATATAACCATGCGTGATATGTATGGCTGCACCCATTGCTTGCAAGCCCTTAATATGTAAATCCACAGGGCGCGAGCCAATGGCACAGCCGCCGGGCAATGATACACGCGCAGTGCCGAAACGTGCCAATAATGGACCTAATACCAAAATGGATGCGCGCATGGTTTTGACCATTTCGTAGGTTGCCTCAAAAGAAGCAACTTCACTGGCATCCAAACTCACTTTGTTCCCATTGCGAGCGATCTTGACGCCCATGGTATCAAGGAGCTTAATGGTGGTATCAATATCTTTTAACGCTGCAACTCCACTGAGCTGAAGTGGCGTTTCAGCCAATAGCGATGCGCACAAAATGGGCAAAGCAGCATTTTTAGCGCCAGAAATAGTAATCTCACCATTTAAACGCTGGCCACCTTGGATAATAAGTTTATCCAAAACTTAAGCGCCAGCTAACATCGTTTGCAGCTCGCCGCTTTCATACATGGCTCGCATAATATCGGCGCCACCAATAAATTCGCCCTTCACATACAATTGTGGAATTGTCGGCCAATTGGCATATTGCTTAATACCTTCGCGTATTTCTTGGTCCGCCAGCACATCTACCGTCACATATTTAGCGTCACAGGCATCCAAAATTTGCGTCGCCATGTTAGAAAAACCACATTGCGGAAATTTTGGATTGCCTTTCATGTAAAGCACAATATTGTTAGTCGTTACTGTTTCTTTAATTGCTGCTTGTGCGTCCATTATTTTCTCCATAACTTTTATTACTATCTATTTAATTCTTGCCATTGTTGTGGGGTATACGTTTGCATCGAAAGTGCATGAATCTCCGCGCGCATGCGGTCACCCAGCGCGGCGTACACAAGCTGGTGTTGCACTACCATGCGCTTACCTTCAAATGCGGGGCTTACAACCACCGCCTCAAAATGCGTACCGTCATCGCCTTTTACTTTGATGTAATCGCAAGCCAAGTCTTGCGTGATATAACTTTCTAATTGCGCTGCACTTAACAATGCTTAACCTCTAAAATTAGCCTCTTAGCTTATAGCCAGATTTTAACATTTTTAAGCACAGCCATGCTAATGCCAGCAAAAATGCGACTACCACGACGATGCTTATCCACGGCGAAATATCGGCTTGCCCAAAAAAACCATAGCGAAAGCCATCAATCATGTAGAAAAATGGGTTGAATTTTGAAATGGTTTGCCAAATTGGCGGCAGCGAATGAATGGAATAAAACACGCCTGATAAAAATGTGAGCGGCATAATGACAAAGTTTTGAAACGCCGCCATTTGGTCAAATTTATCGGCCCAAATACCAGCAATAATGCCGAATGTGCCAAGTAGCGCGCTGCCCAGCAAGGCGAAAGCGAAAATCCATAACGGGTGCATAATGGGCAAATCGACAAACCAAATCGCGACTATATAAATACTAAAACCTACCAAAAACCCGCGAATAATAGCGGCAGCTAAAAACGCGATAAAAAACTGTAAATAGGTAAGTGGGGTGAGCAATACAAACACTATACTGCCCATAATTTTAGATTGCACCAGGCTGGAAGAGCTGTTAGCAAAAGCGTTTTGCAGCAGTGACATCATAATCAAACCAGGAATCAAAAATGCCTTGTAAGGCACGCCCTTGTAGACTTGTACATGACCATCTAACGCGTGCGAAAATATGAGCAAATACAGCAATGCAGTGAGTATGGGCGAGGCCACGGTTTGAAACGCTACACGCCAAAAGCGAAATAACTCTTTTTTAAATAGCGTGTAAGTGCCGTGCCAAGCTGGCGGAATTGCGTCGTCAATTAAATTCATACGCCACCCGATTTCCCGCCCACAAGCGACATAAATACGTCTTCCAAATCGGCTTCAATAAGCTGCATATCTTCTATATTCACATTGGCTTTGCGAAGCTCGCTTAGCGCAAATTCTATTTGATTTAAATCGGTTAGTGCCAGTGTAAATACGCCATTTTGGCCACTTTTTAGCATGGGCAGCAAGCTGGTTGGTAGCGTGGCAGCACCTAGCTGCAGTCGCAAATTTTTACCTGGCAATTTACTCAGCAGATTTGTGGTGGTGTCCAGCGCGACAATTTTGCCATCTTTCATCATCGCCACGCGCTCACATAAAGCTTCGGCTTCTTCCAGATAATGCGTGGTTAAAATAATGGTGTGACCGTCACGATTGAGTTTTTTGATGAATTCCCACAACATTTGCCGTAGCTCAACATCCACGCCAGCGGTAGGCTCGTCCAGTACAATTACCGGTGGCTTGTGTACTAAGGCTTGTGCAATCAGCGCGCGCCGTTTCATGCCGCCAGAGAGCTTGCGCATATTGGTGTGCGCTTTGTCAGTTAAGCCTAAACTTTCAATAATTTCATCGACCCAAGCATCATTTTCGCGACCGCGACCAAAATAACCCGCCTGAAAACGCAACATTTCACGCACATTAAAAAATGGGTCAAACACCAACTCTTGCGGCACTACGCCAAGATTTAAGCGCGCCGCTTGGTAATCATTCACCACATTGTGCCCCATGATAGCTATATTGCCTTGAGTAGACTTTAACAGGCCAGCCAAAATATTAATCAGAGTGGATTTACCCGCACCGTTTGGGCCAAGTAGCGCAAAAAATTCACCTTGATTAATGGTTAAATCAATACCTTTTAGCACGTGCAAGTCGCCAAAGTGCTTGTGGACTTGTTCTATTTTAATGGCTGGTACTGATTGATTTACAGACATTGGCATTTAGTCAAGAAACCCTAAAAGGTTATTAATAAGTGAATATAAAACAAAACCCCACCTTTAAGATGGGGTCAGCAATAATAATTCAAATGGCCAAACAATTAAATGGCCAAAAAAGTTTTAATTGATTAATTCTGCCACGCCATATAATTGTGTCAAACTATTCAAATTTGCAGGTAAATTCACAAATTTAATGGGCTGATTTTCTTTTTTTGCGCGACGTTTCCACTCTAAAATAAGGCTGATTGTCGAAGTATCAATATCTGTCACATTGGCAAAATCAATCATTGTGTTGGCCGCGATTGGCAAGGCTTTGCTTGCAAGCAATAGGGACGGCACCGTGCCAATGACCACATCGCCACTAATGTTCCAGCGATTATCTGTTTGCGCTATATTAGCCAAAGTTACGTGCGCCATCAGTTAGTTTTGAGTTGAAGCGGATTTAGATTGCGCAGCTTTGGCTTGCGCAGCTTTGTTTTTATCAGCTAATTTTTTAATCAAACTGTCTAAACCATTTTGGCGGATTTCTTGCGCGAATTGTCCGCGATAATTAGTCACCAAGCTCACGCCTTCAATCACAATATCGTACACTTTCCAAGCGTCGGCTTGCTTTTCAAGCGTGTAATCCACTGCAATCGGCTGGCCGCCTGGCTGTATAATTTGCGTTTTTACAGAGGCAATAGTCGATTCATTCATCATACGAAACGGTTTATATTCAATGCTTTGGTTTCTATATTTAGAAAGTGCCATCGCGTAAGTGCGTATCAGCAATGTTCGGAACTCAGTTTGAAAAGCTGTTTTTTGATCTGGCGTAGCTTTAGTCCAATTTTTGCCTAATACCATGCGCGAAACTTTATCAAAATTAAAATTTGGTACAATTTTTTCTTCTGCCAAGGCAAATATTTTCTCTTGATCACCAGCTTGAATGTCTTTATCGTTTTTAACCGTGGCCAATACATCTTCTGCTGTTTTTTTCACCAACTCATCAGGGCCTTCCATAGCAAAACTAGTCGCGCTAAAACACAACAAACTTAATGCAACTAAAAGTGTTTTCATCATTTTAAAATCCTTTTTTTATTTTATTTGGACGCTGCTGGTGCTGCGCCTTTATTTTTAGTCATATCATCTAATGGGTTTGCAGTTAACGCGTCATCACTCGATTTGGTTGATGCTACGGGCGTATCGTCTTTGCCTTCAGATGCTTTATTGTACAAAAATTGACTAATCATTTTTTCTAGCACAATAGCATCTTGCGTATGCATTATTTTATCTCCATTTTTAAGTTTTGCTTCATCGCCACCAGCATCTAAGCCAACGTATTGCTCGCCCAACAAGCCCGCGGTATAAATGTTTGCAAAAGTATCAATAGGGAAATTATAGCGTTTATCCACGTTCAGACTCACCACCGCTTCAAAAGTTGCAGGGTCAAACTTAATATCGCTGACACGACCCACCACCACGCCAGCACTTTTTACCGGTGCACGTGGTTTTAAACCGCCGATATTCTCAAAGTTTGCAGTTACCGTGTAAGTGGGTCCAATATTATTGGTGGTTAAGTTGCCCACCTTCATGGCCAAGCCCAGCAAGGCCGCAACGCCAAGCGCGACAAAAATGCCTACCCATAAATCTATCGTTGTTCTTTCCATTGCCTACTCCCGCATGCTTTACAAAGTAATCATAAATGAGGTTAATACAAAATCCAACATCAACACGGTAAGCGATGAAGTGACTACCGTTCTTGTCGTTGCGCGGCTCACACCTTCCGCCGTGGGCGGGGCATCGTAGCCTTCAAATAGCGCAATCATAGTGCAGGCCACGCCAAATACCACGCTTTTAATCGCGCCATTCACAATATCCAGCCGCCAATCCACATTGGCCTGCATTTGCGACCAAAACGCGCCAGAATCCACGCCAATCAAGGGTACCGCGACCAAATAGCCACCCAAAATTCCCACCATAGAAAATAGCGCCGCTAAAATTGGCATTGCAATCACACCCGCCCAAAATCGTGGTGCAATCACGCGCGCAATCGGGCTTACCGCCATCATTTCCATTGCGGATAATTGTTCGGTCGCTTTCATCAAGCCAATTTCTGCGGTGATTGCCGTACCTGCACGACCTGCGAATAATAAGGCTGTGATCACAGGACCCAGTTCACGCACTAGCGCTAGTGCTACTAGTACGCCAATAGCTTCGGATGAGCCATATTTTTGTAAAGTGTTATACCCCTGCAACGCCAACACCATACCAACAAAAAAGGCAGAGACCATAATAATGATCAGCGACATCACACCGGTAAAATATACTTCACGAATGGTTAAACGAAACCTGCGGAAGCTTTCGCCAGAATAAACCAAGGTTAAACCAAACAGCCGCGCACCCGCACCTAACCGCCAAATTCGCGAAGTAAAACGATGGCCAATATTACGCAAGGTGCGAATTAAGCCGGTAAACAGACGAGAGCGCACTATCATGCCTCAAACTCCAATAACTCTTGCTTGTAATCACCCGCCGCATAATGAAACGGCACTGGGCCATCTTTATCGCCGTGTACAAACTGGTGCACGAAGGGTAAGCTAGATTTACTCAAATCTTCAGGCGTGCCTTCGGCCGCCACCACGCCATTGGCAACAAAATACACATAATCTGCAATTAAAAAGGTTTCTTTTACATCATGCGAAACAATAATGGATGTAGCGCCTAAGGCATCGTTAAGCGTGCGGATTAAACTACAAACCACACCCATCGAAATTGGATCTAGTCCTGCAAACGGTTCATCGTACATAATAATATTGGGATCGAGTGCAATAGCACGCGCCAAGGCCACTCGCCGCGCCATGCCCCCAGAAAGCTCGCTTGGCATGAGCTGATGCGCACCACGCAAACCAACTGCTTGCAATTTCATCAGCACCAAATCGTGAATCATACTCTCGGGCAATTCAGTGTGCTCACGCATGGGAAAGGCCACATTTTCAAACACCGATAGATCGGTGAATAGTGCGCCGTGCTGAAACATCATGCCCATTTTGCGACGCAATTGGTAAATGCCATCACGAGTTTGTTGATGCACCACTTGGCCATCCACGCGCACCTCGCCCTTGCTCGGCTTAAGCTGTCCGCCGATTAAGCGTAGCAACGTAGTTTTGCCGCTGCCGCTGCCGCCCATAATAGCCACCACCTTGCCGCGCGGAAACACCATATTGATGCCTTGATGCAACATGCGGCCTTTATAGCCAAACGAGAGATTGTCGATTTCGACGATATTTTGAGTCATTGTGTGCTGCGCTTAAATTTTGTAATCATTCTAAATCAAAACGCACAACAAGCAATAGAGAAAATGGATTTGCACAAAACAAAAGCCCGCACTAAGCGGGCTTTAATATTGAAATCTAATATTTTTTAAAAAGACATACAAACCATATAGGGTGTAGAATCAACAGGCGCCGCGACACCATTAGTAGCCGCTCCGCCCTGCACCTGAATTCTTACAGAACCAGTATCACCTACGCCATCGTCAAGCGTCGTGTCGAGTTGTTTGGCAAACTTACCTAAAATTCCGTCAGAGCAAACAACATAGGCACCTGACATACCACCTGCTGTAGGCTGTACGCTTACATCGGTAAACGCTGAGACGCTTTGAATTCCGATT
>JANYGD010000139.1 GCA_025359405.1 Methylotenera sp.
CAAACGCAAGATTGACTTCCCTTCATCAACCCGCAATTTCAGCCTCGGTCCACCACTTTCACCCTTTCCTACATGACTATCTGCCAAGAATCCTCTATCATGGCCTGCAGCATGAATCGGCGTTAAAAAATGTAATTCTACAACTGCATTCTTTTGCTTGATAATAGTTTTCATCGAGTCAATTAAGGTGGTTGCATCCGCATAAGCCATTGCTTTATTAATGCTGCCATCTACGTTTACATATTTAACAGCCACCGGCCAAATTTGCGTATTCGCACTGATAGCGGCTTGCAACACACTACTCTTGAAAGGTAATATCCGCGTGCCATCTGTGGTTGTGCCTTCAGGGAAGTAACATAAATTATCACCTGCCATTAAACTTTCTGAAGTGATTTCCACAATTCGACCAGCTTCTTGGCGTTTGCCTCTATCAATAAATAAAGTATCGGCTTTGGTGACTAAATAGCCAAAAATTGGCCAACCTTTAATGTCAGATTTCGCAATAAAACGTAATGGAATCAAACTATTAAGCGCATGAATATCAGACCAAGAAACATGGTTTGCTATAAACATCACACCTTGCGTGTTGACGGGCGGCAAACTGCCGAATGTGTTCACTCGAATATGAAATGCGCGCAATAAACCGCCACACCACCATTTAATGACTGAGAGTTTATGTTGTTTATTCACCATGGGCAACACTAACGCCGCCACGGTTAAACCAATGAAGGTGTGAACAACAATACGCGAAATTCGGTAAATTTGAGTGGGTGGGTGGCAATATTGCAAATTATTTTAAGAAATGCGACGCATATCGGCTATTGATTTTAGATAAGGGTAACATTACCAGCATATCGGCCGTATTGAAATAGGCATCCCACGCGGGTTCGCCGCAAATATAGGCACCAAGCCGCATATAGCCTTTTATTAAAGGCGGGCAAACTACTTGCATCTCGTTATTTAATGCATTGATTGGCAACGGGTTATGAGGAAACACACGGTATTCAGGCGGTGATAAATGCTCATCTTTCAGCTTGTGATACAAGCTGGCTGCCATGTGGCCACCATCGTGAATAGGTACGCTGGCGCAGCCTATCATATATTCGTAGTTGTGCATCTGCATGTAGTTGGCTAAACCCGCCCATAGCATAGTAATGGTGCCGCCATTGCGATGATCTCGATGCACGCAAGCGCGACCAAGCTCAACCGTGCTACCAAATAAGTGCGATAAACGGCTTAAATCGAATTCACCTGCAGAGTAATAGCCGCCTGCCTCAAGCGCTTGATGTGGGCCTAAAATGCGGTAGGTGCCGATGACTTGACTGGTTTCTATATCACGCACCAAAAGGTGATCACAAAATGCATCAAACCCATCTACATCTAAGCCATTGGTGCCTGTAAGCTCGGCACCCATTTCCTCCGCAAACACTTTGTAGCGCAAGCGTTGCGCTTCTGCCACTTCGGAAGCATCGCGTGCAAGGCTAATGCTAAGGCCTTTTTGTAGGTGACTTGCAGGTAGGTTTAATTGCAGCGCTGTAAAAGGCTGCAATAACGATGGCTGACTAAGTGAAGGCTTGCTTTGCATAACATCTCTCCATTGATTTTGAGAGATGTTATGTAATTAATGTGAATAAATAGTGAAGACTAGGTGACTAAATTATGAAAAATTAGACTATTTTGTATTCAAGCTTAAAGACGACGCGATTTAATGAGTGACGCGTGAAGTCTCGCCATTTTCTACGATACGTACTTTGTCACCGGCGTGAAATTGCTCATCTGCTTCTTGCACAATCGCAATCATCGAACCACCGTCCAGCTTCACGGTGATTTCTAGCGCATCTTTGCGTGTTACGCCTTCTTCAACAGCAGAGCCAGCCAGACCACCTGCAACCGCGCCAATCACAGCACCAATAGCACTGCCGCTGCCATGGCCTACAGAGCCACCCGCAATGCCGCCAATTGCGCCGCCTGCAACCGTACCAATAGGCGTTTTAGTGCCCTCTAGTTTAACTGAGCGCACACTCTCAACCACGCCTGTTTTCACGGTTTGTACTTTTCGTGCGTCATCGCGGCTATATACACTGCCAGAGTTTGAACTAGCACAAGCTGCTAAAAATGCTGATATTAATGCGATTAATAGTAGTTTCGAAATTTTCATAAATTGCTCCTTAAATTTTAGCCATTAGGCCAGTTTTTCTTCTGCCGCTATTTGTTGGACAAGTGCTTTACAATAAACGTTTTCAATTTCTGCGCGCGTTGGTTTGTGGTTTTGCCCGCCGCGGCTGGCGATTTTAATTGCGCCCATGGTAGAGGCTAATCGCCCGCAGGTCGGCCAATCCCAATCATTTGCAATGCCATAAAGCAAGCCCGCACGGTAAGCGTCACCGCAGCCGGTTGGGTCTACAATCTTGTCTGCTTTAACGCATGAAATTTCAAAACGTTGACCATCCGCGTAAATGTGTGAGCCTTGACCACCCAAAGTCACAATAAACGCTTTTACTTTTGTCGCGAGTTGTTCCAGCGTTAAACCTGTTTTATCTTGGATTACTTGTGACTCATAATCGTTCACCGCCAAATAAGTCGCCATCTCAATAAAATGCAGCAACTCTTCACCATTAAACATCGGCAAACCTTGGCCAGGGTCAAACAAAAATGGGATGCCTGCTTCAAAACATTCTTTCGCATGCTGAAACATGCCATCGCGTCCATCGGGTGCGATAATAGCCAAGCTAATATTTTGTGCATCTTTCACACTATTTTGGTGCGATTCCACCATCGCGCCAGGGTGAAACGCGGTGATTTGATTATCGTCAATATCGGTGGTAATAAATGCTTGGGCGGTGAAACTGTGGGCGATTTTTTTAACGTGTGTTGTAATTAAGTTATTTTGATTTAACCAGTCGGAATAGGTTGCAAAGTCTTCACCTACTGTCGCCATCATCAGCGGCTTGCCTTCTAGCAACTGTAAGTTATAGGCAATATTACCTGCAGTGCCACCAAATTCACGACGCATTTCTGGCACATAAAACGCCACGCTTAGTGCGTGAATTTTATCGGGCAAAATGTGATTTTTAAATTGATCTTGAAACACCATGATGGTGTCAAAAGCAAGTGAACCGCAGATGAGAGTTTGCATGTGAGCTGTTGTTTTCTTGGTTTTTAATAGAAAACAATATTATCTTGTAGCAGAAGTAGTTAGCGCAAGCTAAGTTTTAATGGCTCCGTCGATGAGTATTTTGGCAGCTTTTTTGGCGTATTTAATCGCACCAGAGCCGCGTTTCATTTGCTCGGCCTGTACGGCGCCCTCAAATAATAACGAAAGTTGTAAAGCTAAACCATCTGCATCTTTAATACTGGCTTGGCTTGCGAGTTTGCTAATAAATTGTCTAAATTCACGCGATTGTTGCGATGATAACTGATGAATCGGGTTTTCTTCGTTTGGAAACTCGGCCGAAGCTTTTATAAAACCTACACCAATAAATTCGGGAGAACTCACCCATTCCTCAATATAATCAAAAAGTTGCTGAATTTTATCAGCTGGTTTTTTGCTGCTTGTATTAAGTTTCTCGTCAAGCCAATCTTGAAAATCTTGATGACCTTTTTTTAAGACTGCTAAAATTAAATCCTCTTTACTGCCAAAATATTTGTATAAGGTCATTTTAGTGGTGCCAGCGACAGTCACAATGGTGTCTACGCCCGTTGAATTGATACCTCTAGTTTGAAAGAGGTCGGTTGCAACGACTAATAATTTATCTTTTAATAGGGACATACGCATTATCATACACCAAAAATAAATAAAAATATATATACTGGTCTGTATAGTATATGTGTTAGACTTTTGTGTAATAGCTTTGTCAATTAAATAGTTATTTTTAATCACTTATATCTAGATAAGTGATTAACCAAAATTAACTATACTTAGCTATACAAAATTGTATCTTAACAAAGGAAATATTATAAAAAATTTAGTTTCAGTATTATTAGCAACAGCAATGTTTGTATCAATATCAGCAAGTGCAGCAAATGTGCTTAAAGTGAAAGAAACGGTAGAAATTAATGCGCCAGTAGCAAAAGTATGGGCTTTGGCGGGTGATTATGGTAACTTAGGTGCTTGGCATCCTGCCGTAGCAAAAACTGAAATTGAAGCTGGCACTAACAACGTTAAAGGCGCAAAACGTCTGTTAACATTACAAGATGGCGGTACAATTCATGAGACTTTAACGGACTTTAACGCAAAAAAAACCATGATGAGCTACAAAATTACTGAAAGCGTTTTACCAGTAAGTGATTATGCAGCGACTCTACAAAGTGCGTGCAATTGGGAAGAATAAAACATTAGTGATTTGGAATGCTAGTTTTAAACGTGCAGATCAAGCAGCAACGCCAGCTGAAGGTAAGGATGATGCAACAGCAACTAAAACAATCACAGGTGTGTTTCGTGGTGGTTTAGATAATTTGAAAAAATTAGCTGAGAAGTAATTACAGAATAGAAATTATCTAATCAGAAAAAAGCCAGCTAATGCTGGCTTTTTTATTTAGAGTTCGCCATTAGCATTGGTGTGTAGTTACAGCGAGTTTTTTTAATTAACTCCATGGCAATTTGTTGCTCGTGCGGGTCGGTAGATATTTCCCCATTTACAACCATATTCAGGTAGATGCCTTTCAGTTTATCTGGCAATTGTATAGCTTCAATCAGTTGGCAGTTGCCATGCCGCATCAGCTCAATTTGCGCCATTAAAGCGGCTGTTTGCTCTGAGCTGGCCGTTAACTCAGCATCAACTAAAACTGGCTTTGCGGTTGTCTGTATTAGCGGCTGTAATCGAGTTTGCGCAAGCAAAACTTGATTCGCGTTGGTTGCTTTAGTTTGGCTGAAATAGGCCGTCATTAAACTTCCCGCAACAATAAACGCGCCTAAAAAGCTGGCGGCAATCGCGTATGCAGACGATTTAGCAATATGAAATTCTTTTTTAGTTTGCGCGGCAATTAAGGCGCTGGCAGCGTTTTTAGCATGACTCAAACTCTTGTGGTTATCGGCTTGCAGTTTTTCTTGTGCGGCAGCAACCGCCATAAAATAAAGCTGATTTGCTAGCATTTCTGGCATGGTAGCACCTGCTTTAGCGGCTTCTAGCGCTAAAAAGTCTTGTAAAAGGTGCGGATGATTTTGGGTAGAAAACTGCACATTCATTTGCTCGCGAATACTCGGAGCATCGAGCCAATCTTCTAAAATATCAAATAGGCTAAGCAAGCGTCCATTGGGCGTTGGGCTCGATTTCTCGAGCATTTTAATCAACCACTGTGAGTTTAAAATATCCATTTTAGAAAGGTTTAACAACAACCAAAATAACCACAAAGAATAATACTATCACAGGAATTTCATTAAACCAGCGATACCACACGTGGCTGCGAATATTATTTCCTGTTTTAAAATCCTGCATAATTTTGCCGCAATATAAGTGATAAGCTACCAAGCCAGCAACCAACATCAGCTTGGCGTGCAGCCAAGCGCCAGAAATACCGAACCCTAGCCATAGCCATAAACCAAAAGTCAGCGCCAACACCGCCAATGGCATCATAAAGCGATAAAGTTTATGTTCCATTAACCCAAGTCGCACAAGGGCTTGGGGATTCGTTTCCATGGCGTGATTCACAAATAATCGCGGTAAATAAAATAGTCCTGCAAACCAACTGGTGACGAAAATAATGTGAAATGCCTTAATCCAAAGCATTAAATGAGCACTTTATTTAGTAACTGATTCAAACTGGCGAAGTCCAAAGCGCCAATCGTGTAAAACAAGCGCTTGCCTTGCTTGTCGAAAAT
Organism: Methylotenera sp.; assembly: GCA_025359405.1. Lineage (GTDB taxonomy): Bacteria > Pseudomonadota > Gammaproteobacteria > Burkholderiales > Methylophilaceae > Methylotenera_A. Next base: position 5,819 of record JANYGD010000139.1, read on the forward strand.
ATAAGCAGTCGGCGTTAAATGTACACCACCAAACTTATCTGTGATTTCGCCAAAACCATCGTGCATCACGGGGAAGGGCAGCGCTTTTTGTGTCGCATAATTAAGCACTTGCGCAGGCGGGTCGTAAGGCATAGCGACAGCAATCACCTCAAATCCTTTGGCCTTGTAAGCGTTGTAGGTATTTACTAAATCAGGCATTTCTTTCACGCAGACGCTACAATCGGTTGACCAAAAATTCACCAAAACTACTTTGCCTTTTAAATCGGCCATGTTGATTTTTTTGCCCGCTATCGTGGTAAAAGTAACATCGGGCGCTTGAGGATTTCTAGTTAGGTTAAACACCAAAAATGCCAACAAGGCCAAAATGCCCACTGGAATGATTAATTTTTTTAATTTTAACATGCGCTAATTTTAACGCCTTTTACTTAAAAACCCTATATAAAAACCCTAGTCAGCACGCAGTTATTACGCGGCTAGCTGCGTGATATAATTCGCCTTTAATATCGCAAGGTTTTATCACATTTAATGAACGCGCCTATCCCTGCCGAAATTCTAAACGCTGAACCAACTCCAGCGACACGCTTACGCGAAATCCCTTACAACTACACCTCATTTTCAGACCGCGAAATTGTCATAAGGTTTTTGGGTGCTGAGTGCTGGGATATTTTAAATGAGCTGCGTGGCGAGCGCAAAACTGGCCGTAGTGCGCGTATGTTGTTTGAAGTGTTGGGCGATATATGGGTGGTTACGCGTAACCCGTATTTACAAGATGATTTGCTAGATAATCCAAAACGCCGCAAAGCCTTAATTGACGCGCTTCACCATCGAATTGATGCGATTGATGAACGCAATAGCGATAACAATAATTCTGATAATGAAAAAGTCAATATATTAGTCTCAGCTGCTAAAATTGCGGTAGAAAAATTTGCCGAAGATTTTCGTCAAACCTATGATTTACGCAAAAAAGCGCTCAGTAAACTCAGTAAAATCACGCGCAAAGATAACATCCAGTTCGATGGGTTGGCGCGCGTTTCCCACGTTACCGATGCGACCGATTGGCGCGTCGAGTATCCGTTTGTGGTGCTGAACCCCGATACTGAAATCGAAATTGCCGCCTTGGTACGTGCATGTATTGAGCTAGATTTGACGGTGATTCCACGCGGAGGCGGTACTGGCTATACTGGCGGCGCAATTCCACTTACGCCAATGTCGGCAGTAATTAATACCGAAAAATTAGACCAACATACGGGCGTGCAAATGCGCACGTTGCCTGGCGTAGCACGCCAAGTGGCGGCCATTGAATGCGGGGCTGGTGTGGTCACGCGCCGTGCCATGGAAGCCGCGAGCGAAGCGGGTTTAGAGTTTGCGTGCGATCCTACATCAGCAGACGCATGCTGTATTGGCGGCAACGTGGCGATGAATGCAGGCGGTAAAAAGGCAGTGCTGTGGGGTACAGCACTGGATAACCTGGCTTCATGGCGCATGGTCACGCCCGATGCTACTTGGTTAGAAGTAGAACGCTTAGATCACAATTTAGGCAAAATTCATGATATAGCCATGGCGCGTTTTAAAGTCAGCCGTTTTGATATTGACATGAAAACGCAACTTGGCGAGCCTGAAATTTTAGAAATTTCAGGGCCAAGCTTTCGCAAAGTGGGTTTAGGTAAAGACGTTACCGATAAATTTTTAAGCGGACTGCCAGGCATTCAAAAAGAAGGCTGCGATGGCCTCATTACCAGTGCCACCTTCATTTTGCACCGCATGCCCAAACATGTACGCACTATCGCGCTGGAGTTTTTTGGCAATGTATCGCACGCCGTACCAGCGATTGTCGAGATTAAAGATTATCTGGATGCGACCGCCAAAAAAGATCCTGCCGTTATCATGGCGGGTTTGGAGCACATGGACGAGCGCTATATTAAAGCGGTAGGTTACGCTACTAAAGCGGCGCGTCAGCAGCGCCCGAAAATGGTATTGATTGCCGATATTGCTTCTGATGATGAAAATGCAGTGGGCGAGGTTGCATCAAAAGTTGTCCGCATTTGCAACGCGCGCGATGGCGAAGGCTTTGTGGCGGTCTCTGCAGAAGCACGCAAAAAATTCTGGCTAGATCGCGCACGTACCGCGGCAATTGCCAAACACACCAATGCCTTTAAAATCAACGAAGATGTGGTGATTCCACTGCTAAAATTGGGTGATTATTCTGATGGCATTGAGCGCATTAATATTGAGCTTTCTATCGATAATAAGCTTAAGTTATTAGATGCGCTCGAGGTGTTTATGCAAGGTGAATTGCCCTTGCAAGCTGATGAAGATGGTAATGGCGATGCACAAATGGTGCACGCCAAACAAGCGATTGCGCTACAACTAATAAAAGATTTGCGTAGCCAGTGGAGCTTGATTTTAAATAGCCTAGATGCGTCAGTAACAGCTTTGGGCGACATTGGTAAACCATACAAAAAATACGAAAACGTATTCCGCGCGGTGCAATCTTACGATTTACGCATCTCTTGGAAACGCGAACTGAAACGCCCGATGGAAGAGATTTTCGCGGGTCGTGAGTATCAAAAAATACTGAATGAGCTAGATGTAATTCATAAAAAAGTGCTCAAAAGCCGCGTGTTTATTGCCTTGCATATGCATGCGGGTGATGGCAACGTGCATACCAATATTCCTGTCAATTCAGATGATTACAATATGATGCACGATGCGCACACCGCAGTTGCGCGTGTGATGGATTTGGCGAAAAGCTTAAACGGTGTGATTTCTGGTGAGCACGGCATTGGTATTACCAAAATGGAATTTTTAGACCAAGCCACCATCAATAATTTTACTACTTACAAAAATAAAGTTGATCCGAACGGTCACTTTAACAAAGGCAAGCTGCTAGCAGGCTCTGGCCTGGAAAACGCCTATACGCCCAGCTTTGGCTTGCTGGAGCAAGAGTCCATCATCATGGAACAATCTGCCATTGGCGAAATTGCAGATGATATAAGTGATTGTTTACGCTGTGGAAAATGTAAACCTGTGTGTACCACCCACGTGCCACGTGCCAATTTATTGTATAGCCCACGCAACAAGATTTTAGGTACGTCGCTACTTATCGAGGCGTTCTTGTACGAAGAGCAAACGCGGCGCGGTATTTCACTCAAACATTTTGATGATTTTAACGATGTGGCCGACCACTGCACTGTGTGTCACAAGTGCTTAAACCCATGTCCTGTGGATATTGATTTTGGCGATGTGTCGATTAAAATGCGTAACTTTTTGCGTGAGCAAGGCAAAAAGAAATTTAACCCTGGTACTGCGGCGGGCATGTTGTTTTTAAATGCCAAAGATCCAGCGACCATTAAATTTTTACGTGCCACCATGATAGGTTTTGGCTATAAGGCACAGAATGTAGCACATACGTTGGCCAAACGTTTTGGCTTGCTTCGCGATAAAAAGCGCCCACCAGCTACAGTTGGCAAGCCAGAAATTAAAGCACAAGTGGTGCATTTTATTAATCGCCCCATGCCGAAAAAATTGCAGTCTAAAACCTCACGCGCTATGCTGGGCGTGGAAGATGACCGCATGATCCCCGTCATTCGTAACCCGAAAATGGTTACTGAAGATTCAGAAGCGGTATTTTATTTTCCCGGCTGCGGTTCAGAGCGTTTATTCTCAAACGTAGGCCTAGCCACGCAGGCCATGCTGTATGAAGTAGGCGCCATTACTGTATTGCCGCCCGGTTACTTGTGTTGTGGTTATCCGCAAACTTCTAGCGGCAATCACGATAAAGGCCTGCAAATCACCACCGATAACCGCGTGTTGTTCCACCGCGTGGCCAATACGCTCAATTATCTCGATATTAAAACGGTGATTGTGTCGTGCGGCACCTGTATGGATCAACTGCAAAAATATGAGTTCGAAAAAATATTCCCAGGCTGTCGCTTGCTGGATATTCACGAATATCTCATGGAAAAAGATATGCGCCTGCAGACTGTCACTGGTACGCGCTACATGTACCACGACCCATGTCACAGCCCGATGAAGACCTACAAACCACTAGAAGTCACCAATAAGCTCATGGGCACAGAAGTTGCGCTGAATGACCGCTGCTGCGGCGAGAGCGGCACCTTTGCGGCGGCTCGTCCAGATATTGCCACGCAAGTGAAATTCCGCAAGCAAGAAGAGCTGGAAAAAGGCATGGAAAAAATGGGTTTAACGGTGGGCAATCCCGAAGAAAAAGTGAAAATCTTGACCAGTTGTCCAAGTTGCTTGCAAGGTTTGGCGCGTTATGGGGACGATACAGGGATTGAAGCGGATTATATTGTAGTGGAAATGGCGAAGCATATTCTGGGCGAGAATTGGATGCAGGAATATGTGGAGAGAGTGAATAATGGCGGGATAGAGAAGGTGTTGCTGTGATTTCTCAATTAAGTGGCGTAGTATTTATGTTAATTCGCTTTAATTATTCTTAAATCTTATTCACTTTATGGTTATGACAACCACTTCACAAGAGTTGAAATTAAAAACAGATGAAGAATTGGCTGAGTGGATGGCTGGTTGGAAAGAACACACAGGTAATTACATTCTTGCAGAAATTGAATTTAAACGCAGACTCAACAAAAACAATGAGGTGCGAGGATGGATAGCTATTATTTTGTCGGTTATAGCTATCGTTACTTCAGTTATTGCTCTTATCAATCATATTCCAGCCTAATTTCTTTTCGCTTTTAGGCGAGTTTCTTTCTTTTGTTTAGCCAAAAGAAAGAAACCAAAGAAAACGCTACCCCGCTGCCGCTTTTATCCTTCGGTCTTAGCGCCGCATCTGGGCGGCTGTGGAACTCGTGCTTTCAGCACTCAAACAGTCGTGGCTTCGGCCGCTTCGCTTAACATCGCTACGCGAGTTAGCCTACGCCGCAACAGGCTGCTGATGCAGCCTTAGTTGTCACCGCTTCAATCTGCCACTCAAGCCGAAGGCGCGGCAAGGGGATTAAAGTCAAAACTATACGAATGCCGCCGCCGTTTTATTAACGAAAAAATCTTTCAAATTCCGTCATTCTGACGGGAGCTTTTTTGCAGTGTAAAAAGAGAACCACGGAATCCAGTGGCTTTTTGTGTTTTTGCAGTAAAATCTAGCTATGGATAGTTATTCGCTTTTAAAACCTTTGCTGTTTCTACTCGATGCTGAATTTGCGCATGACCTTACACTTAAAACACTAAAATTTGCAGAAAAATCAGGCGTTTTAAATTTATGTCCAGAAGCGCCAATCTGTACGCCTCGCGAGGTGATGGGTTTGAACTTTCCTAATCCTGTTGGTTTGGCGGCAGGGCTGGATAAAAATGGTGCTGTGATTGACGGCATGGCGAAGCTTGGTTTTGGTTTTATCGAGGTTGGCACCGTTACGCCACGTCCGCAGCCGGGCAACCCTAAACCTAGATTGTTCCGTGTGCCGCAAGCCGAAGGTATTATTAATCGCTTTGGTTTTAATAATTTGGGTGTTGATAATTTAGTCGAGAATGTAAAAGCTGCAAGTTATTGTGGCATTTTGGGCATCAACATCGGCAAAAATTTTGATACACCGAATGAGCGCACGGTGGATGATTATTTGCTTTGTATGCAAAAAGTGTATGCGCATGCCAGTTACATTACGGTGAATATTTCATCGCCCAACACCAAAAACCTACGTGATTTACAAGAGAAAGAAGCCTTATCCAGTTTGCTTTCCAGCCTGAAATTAGAACAAACTAAGCTAACCGAAAAGCACGGAAAATATGCGCCGATTGTGCTAAAAATCGCACCGGATTTGACTGAGATGCAAGTGGTTGAAATCGCAGATTTATTGATGCAACATAAAATCGATAGCGTAATCGCGACAAATACCACTTTAAGCCGTGAGGCCGTGAAAAGCTTGCAAAATGCCGAAGAAATCGGCGGTTTATCAGGTGCGCCAGTGCGTAATCAATCGACTATTGTTATTCAACAACTCTCAAAACAACTGCAAGGTGCTGTGCCAATTATCGGCGTGGGCGGCATTTTAAGTGGCGCAGACGCGGTGGAAAAAATCGCCGCA
>JANYGD010000019.1 GCA_025359405.1 Methylotenera sp.
TCTTTGACTTCTTTTGTCACATCAAAAATGTTGGAATCGGTAGCCATTAACTTAAGTATGCCACAAAACATATAAATACATAAAGGCTACAGCGCTAGCATTTGCCATGCGCTACAATAATCATAAAATATTTGTGGAAAATACAACTTATGTCAGGTGGCTTATGTTAGGTATTATTGGTGGCACCGGTTTAGAACAGCTGGAAAACTTGAAAATTACTAGGCGCCAAATCGCACGCACGCCATATGGCGAGGCATCGCAGCCTTTAGTATTTGGCGAATTAGCAGGGCTTGAAGTGGTGTTTTTAGCACGACACGGCGGTGGCCACACTATTCCGCCACATGCGGTGAATTATCGCGCCAATATTTGGGCACTGCATTCAGCTGGCGTAAAAAATCTGCTGGCAATTGCAACTACTGGCAGCATTGCCAGCGATTTAGCACCTGGTGACATTGTGTTACCACATCAAATCATTGATTACACGCATGGCCGCAAAAATACTTATCACGATGGCATTGAGTTGCCGGTAAAACACATTGATTTTACCGAACCTTATTCACAAGATTTGCGTCAAATTTGCAAGCGAGCTGCAATCAATGTTCAACAAGAGTTAGGTGATGGTGGTGTATATGCTTGCGTGCAAGGCCCAAGATTAGAAACTGCGGCAGAAATTAACCGCTTAGAACGCGATGGCGCAACGCTGGTGGGCATGACAGGCATGCCAGAAGCCGTGTTGGCACGCGAATTAGGCTTACACTATGCTGCGCTATGCCCGGTGGCTAATCATGCGGCAGGACGCGGCTCTAGCGTAAATGGCATTCAATACGAAGCGTTGAGTACAAAATTAGAACTGACGATGCAAAAAGTCTGTGTATTGATTGAAGAAATCGCGCGTGTTTATCAGAAAAAGTAACATGGCTGGCGAATTGATATGACAGTAAGAACAGTTTTGCGCATGGGTGAGCCGCTTTTACTCGAAAAAGCGCTACCAATTACTGCGTTTGATACGCCTGAGCTGCATGCGCTTATTCAAGACATGCAAGATACTATGCAAGCGATGAATGGCGCAGGTATTGCCGCACCGCAAATTGGCGTGAGTTTGCAAGTAGTGATATTTGGCGTCAGCCAGAATCCGCGCTACCCAGAGGCGGAGCAGGTACCTTTTACCGTGCTGATTAACCCAACGCTAGCGCCCGTAGGTGACGAAATGGAAGAGGGCTGGGAAGGTTGCCTCTCAGTACCAGGTATGCGAGGCTTGGTGCCACGTTATGCGCGCTTGCATTACACGGGTTTCGATCAATTCGGCAATAGCATTGATAGGCTGGTAAGTGGCTTCCATGCCAGGGTTGTGCAGCATGAATGCGACCACTTAAACGGTATTTTGTACCCCATGCGTATTACTGATTTAAGCCAATTTGGCTATACCGATGTAATTTTTCCAGGTCAAGATATTCAAGACGACTAATTTTTTGCTATAATGCGCGCTCGCTTTAATTAAGCGCTGGAAGAGTGGCAGAGCGGTTTAATGCTACAGTCTTGAAAACTGTCGTGGGTGCGAGCCCACCGTGAGTTCGAATCTCACCTCTTCCGCCACATTTTTAATGCCGCCTAAAAACCTAGCTAAAGGTTGCCAAGCGGCATTTGTTTTTTTAGCCACAATTTTAAGGATAAAACATGACTCAAATCGTAATTGACCACAACCCATCAGAAGAAAAATTAAAGTCGCTAGGCGTTACCAGCTGGTCGATTTGGGATTGTGCACCATCAAAATTCCCATTAGATTTCGGCATGACAGAAAGCGCGTATGTGCTTGAAGGTGAGTTTAATGTGACGCCAGAAGGCGGCGAAAAAGTTGTGATTAAAGCTGGTGATTTTGTGGTGTTTCCAAAAGGCATGAAATCACAATGGGAAGTAACAAAACAGCTTAAAAAACACTACAAACACTCATAATTGCATTTTTGTGTGTTAGGAATACAATAAGCCTTGGTTATTCAAGGCTTTTTTGTTTTGAGGAGAACAAGATGACTATTATTGTTGAAAAACCGAATGCTGCTAAACTCGCTACGCTTGGCGTCAATAGCTGGCCTACTTGGTCAAAAGAAGTGTCCAAATTTCCTTGGAGTTACAACTCGCAAGAAATCGCCTATATTTTAGAAGGCGAAGTGACGGTAACGCCTAAAAATGGCGGCAATCCAGTAAGTTTTGGTGTGGGAGATTTGGTGACTTTCCCAGCTGGTTTATCGTGCATTTGGGAAGTCAAAAAAGCGTTACGCAAACATTACCAGTTTAGTTAAATTTTTGTCGTTTTAGGCATAAAAAAAGACGCTAGAGATAGCGTCTTTTTTGTTGGTTGTTACCTAAAATCCTTAATGTACCGCTGGCAAGGTAGTTGGGTCAGCCGTACCCAAGCAACTAGGTTGTTCAAAGCCGTCGGTAATGCCATTTTTACTGGGGATAGTAGGGTCTGCAGGATTGTTTGGACCTGCAGCATCGTAGATAATATTATCAGGGTGTGCTGAGTCATTAACAAATATTTTAGCAACGCCATTTACACTTGTACCAAAATTATCAAGATGCAGGTAGTTGCGCACACGCCAGCCAATCATATGATCTGCACATGAAGTGTCACCGGATACGCCAACTGCGCCAACAACGTGGTTAGCTAAATTATACAGCGCTAAGCCGCCGCCAAATACATTCACGCCCCCAACGCGCTTACCCACCATGCCATCATTTCTGGTGCCCGCATCGGCTGGGTTACCGCCATAGGCCACTGCAGGGTCAACTGGGTTGCTAAACTGCAAGCCATATAAGCTGCCGCCTAGCGGTGTTGCGCCAGATGTGCCTTGTGCAGCTGAATATAAATTAGCCGTTGAAAGCGCCAGACCATCCAAGCTGAATGCATTGGCGGTATTGGCTTTTTGTGCCGAAATCACGCGGCTACCCGGCCATTGCGAGCCGCGATTATCTCCAGAAAACGCCACTGCACACACCACGCCATCACGGTCTACGATGGTTCCCCACATATCTAAATTTAAACCACTTGATTCATCCGCTACCGCTTGTATTAACGCGGCTTTGAGCTGCGCGTGGTTAGGCAATGATGCACAACCATTTTGAGATTGGCCATCCTTGGCATAAGCACTAGAAGTGCCTGCGATAAGTACACTTAATACAGCTAGTTTAAGAAAATAACTATTTTTCATTTTGAATCCTTTCGATTTATTGTGTTGATAGAATGAAAAAACAGCCTGAGTTTAAAAAAGTGACTACCAAGTAAGCCCTTGATAGCATTGAACGAAAGTTTCAGGCTCCCCCCAAGTGCAGACATCCTCCTACATCTACCCTGAAGGAAAATACTACTCCAATGTTTTAGTCAGTCAAATCACCGTTTATTATATCGCTACAGGCCTTTATAATTAAGGCTTGCCGCAATGGTCTGCTAGAATAAATAAAAGATTTTATGATGAAAATACGACAAGTAAATGTGTTGTAAATTATTTGGCATTTGTTTGATTCTAAACAAAAGTTTACAAGCTGTTTAAGTCATTTTTGAATGAATCAATTTGAATTTCACTGAGCGCTTTGCCTTGCTTTGCAGAAATTAAAAAACTATCTTCGGCGCGATTGCCCAGCGTGTTAATTTTTGCGTTATGCAAATCTACATTGTGTTGCAAAAATATGTACGCTATTTTTGCCAGCAGGCCAGGGCGGTCGCCAGCGATAATTTCAAGCGTGTGGTTCATGCCTTGCGCCTCCGCGCGTATGCTGATTTGCGTGACGTATGGCATGTGTTTTACTTGACGGCTTACGCGACCTACTAATGGTGCATCTAAAGGTGTAGTTGAGGCAATTTTATCCGTCAATTCAGCTTCAATAAATTTTAATAAACCACTATAACTAACTGATTTACCTGATTGATCTAAAACAATAAAACTGTTTAACGCATAACCATGATTGGTGGTGTAAACTTTGGCTTGTACGATGTTGTAAGCCATACGGTCAAAAAAGTTACAAATGCGTGCAAATAAATCGTCTTGATCGCGCGTATAAATCATTACTTGAATGCCATCGCCGTTCGGGCTCAGACGTGCACGAACTATGGGCTTTGTCGTATTTATGTGTGGCGTGAGTAAGCGGCTTTGCCAAGCAATTTCATCTGGCTCAAAACGCACAAAATAACTGACACCCACGTTATCCCATAACGCTTGATAAGATTGTGCCTTAAGCCCGTATTTACTGAGTTTGTGGGCGGCTTCCTGTTGACGCAATTCAATTGTTTGATGCACACTAAAGGTTTCATCATTCAGTACACGCTTGGTGGCATAAAATAAGCTTTCTAACAAACGCGCTTTCCAAGCGTTCCAAACTGCGGGGCTGGTGCCGCGAATATCCGCCACAGTGAGCAAATACAAGGCTGTTAGGCGACTCTCCGTTTTTACAAACTTTGCAAATTGCTCGATGATATTGGGGTCTGATAAATCCGATTTTTGCGCGGTGCTGGACATTTTAAGATGTGCTTCCACCAGCCAAGCGACTAAGTTGGTGTCATCTTTAGGTAGGTTGTGTAACTTGCAAAAGCGTTTAGCATCCTTTGTGCCGAGTGCGGAATGATCACCACCACGGCCTTTTGCGATGTCATGAAACAAGGCTGCAAGGTAGAGCAGTTGAGGTTTTTCAAATGCCGCAAATAATTGGCTGCACAATGGAAACTCATGTTTTAACTCGGGTTTTGAAAAGCGCCGCAAATTAGCCAACACATTTAAAATGTGCTCATCGACAGTATAAACATGAAATAAATCATGCTGCATTTGGCCGACAATTTTGCCAAAAACTGGAATATATTGCCCTAAAATGCCGTAGTTATTCATATGTCGTAAGCTATGATTCACACCATTTTGTTGCGATAATATATTTAAAAACAAGGCTTTATTTTCTTTAGAATCGCGAAAATCGCGATTGACAATTTTTTTAACGCGTTGCAACTCGCGCAGTAAATTGGCGCTCATACCAGCAAGTTCAGGGTGTTGTTGCAGCAACAAAAAACTTTCCAAAATTGCACTAGGTTGTTGTTGCAAAAGTTGCGCTGATTTTGTTTCTAATAAGCCATTTTTCGCTTCAAATCGTGCATTAATCGGAGAAATTATTGGCTTGTTTTTATTTAAAGTAGATTCTAAAGTTTTAAGCAATATCTCATTGATTAAACTAATAAATTTAACACTACGGTAATAGCTCTGCATCAGCTGCTCACTGGCGCGTTTGTGCGCAGTGTTTACCAGGCCTAAATTGTCAGCCAGCTCGTTTTGAAAATCAAATAACAACCTATCTTCGCGACGTTTGGCCAAATAATGTAGCCTAATTCTTAACGTTTGCAAATTGCGCTCATGCCGCTGAATTTGCCGCAATTCAGTGGCAGTAATTATGTTATTTTTAGCGAGTTCCAACCAATTTTTGCCTAGTTTTTGGCTTCGCGCTAGCCATAGAATCATATGCAAATCGCGCAGCCCACCTGGGCTTTCTTTAACGTTGGGTTCTAAGCTATACGCGCTATCGTTAAACTTGGCGTGGCGATTATCTTGCTCCTTAAATTTTGCGGCAAAAAACTTAGTTGGCTGCATTAAGTCGTTGATTGCCTGTACAAATAACTGATAATTGGCTTTGTCGCCAGCTAGTAAGCGTGATTCCAATAAATTAGTCTGCACGGTCACATCTTGCGCAGCTTCGTTCATGCACTCATCTTGCGTGCGCACGCTATGGCCCACGCTCAAGCCAATGTCCCACAGTTGACCAATCAAGGCTTCAATCTGCTCATTCAATACGTAATCATGTTGGTCGGGCAGCAGGATCAACAGGTCAATATCAGAATAAGGAAACAGTTCTTCGCGCCCATAACCACCTACGGCGATTAAAGCTGCTCCCTTGTGGATATTGGCTTGCAGCCATATCTCTTTTAGGAGTTTATCGATGAGTTGTGATTGATTTTTAAGCAGTTGCGCGGCGTTTTTATGCTGGAAAAACCCAATCTCTAGCGCATTTTTCTGCGTCTTTAAATTGCTGCGCCAAGCTTGAATGGCCTGTTTTTTTTCTGGCATTTAAGCTAATTTTGGTTCTGCGGGTGAGCCAGCAGATAGCGTTAATACTTCAAAACCAGTTTCAGTCACAAGTATCGTGTGCTCCCACTGTGCCGATAAGCTGCGATCTTTGGTGACAATAGTCCAACCATCAGGCAATTGTTTAATATCGCGCTTGCCCGCATTAATCATGGGTTCTATGGTGAAAATCATACCCATTTTTAGCTTAACTCCAGTGCCTGGTCTGCCGTAATGCAGCACTTGCGGTTCTTCATGAAACTTTTTGCTGATGCCGTGACCACAAAACTCGCGTACCACGCTGTAGCCGTTTTTTTCAGCAAAAGTTTGAATGGCGTGACCAATGTCGCCCAAAGTGTTGTCTGGCTTCACTTGACGGATACCAAGCCACATGGCTTGATAAGTGATTTCGCTCAATCTTTTAGCTTGAATCGAAGTTTCACCCACATGAAACATGCGTGAAGTATCGCCGTGGTAGCCATTTTTAATCACGGTTACATCGATATTCACAATATCGCCATTTTTGAGTACTTTATCACTTGGCACGCCGTGACAAATTTGATGGTTCACCGAGGTGCAGATTGATTTAGGGTAGGGCGTATGGCCATCTGGCGCGTAGTTTAAAGGCGCGGGGATAGCTTGCTGCACATTCACAATGTAATCGTGACAGAGTTGGTCGAGCTTTTCAGTCGTCACACCATGCCCCACAAAAGGCGTAATATAATCAAGCACTTCTGAGGCTAGCTTGCCCGCAATTCGCATTTTTGCGATGTCGTCTGCGTTATTAATGGTGATGGACATAATTATTTGAAATTGCTAATGTTTTTGTTGAATATGAACGTAATATTTGCTATTATACGCGCCTCTTGATTAGTGTTTAAGCCAATTTAGAGATTTTTAAATCAATACATCATCCCGTACAGGGTGTTTGCTAGAGCAAATATTGTGGATGAATGTAATTTTAACCCTTACATGGAGCAATACAATGTCAGTAACTATGCGTCAAATGCTTGAGGCCGGTGTTCACTTTGGCCACCAAACCCGTTATTGGAACCCGAAAATGGCTGAGTACATTTTTGGTGATCGTAACAAAATTCATATTGTAAACCTTGAAAAAACCTTGCCATTGTTTGAAGATGCGCTTAAATATACGCGTACATTGGCGGCTAACAAGGGTCGTATTTTATTCGTAGGTACTAAACGCCAAGCACGCGATATCGTAAAAGAAGAAGCCGTGCGTGCAGGCTGTGCCTATGTCAATCACCGTTGGTTGGGCGGCATGCTCACCAACTTTAAAACCGTTAAACAATCTATCAAACGCTTGCACGATTTTGACGCGATGTTGCTTGACGGCAGCCTAGAAAAATTCGGCAAAAAAGAAATACTGGGTTACAAACGCGAAATCGAAAAACTTGAGCGTTCAATAGGCGGCATTAAAGATATGGGCGGCTTACCAGACGCGATTTTCATCATCGACGTTGGTCATGAAAGTGGCGCGATTACTGAAGCGCAAAAATTAGGTATTCCAGTCATCGGCATTGTGGATACCAATAACTCGCCAGATGGCGTGGCTTATGTGATTCCAGGCAATGACGATTCTAGCCGTGCAATTCGTTTGTATGCGCGTGGTATGGCGGATGCAGTATTAGATGGTCGCGCCAATGCGATTACTGAGTTGGTGAAATCTGCCAAAGAAGAAGAATTTGTAGAAGTTGCTGTTGTTGCAAAAGCCAAAACAGAAGCCACAGTCGAAGCCACTACTGAAACTGCGGCAGAGTAATTAATTTAAGTAAAAAGGGGCGTATAGCCCCTTTTTCTATTGATAGATTTAAGTTTAGGAGTTAAAAATGGCTGAAATTACCGCAAGCATGGTAAAAGAATTACGTGAGCGCACCGATGCGCCAATGATGGATTGCAAAAAAGCATTAACCGAAGCGGAAGGCGACTCCGCACGTGCCGAAGAAATTTTACGGGTGCGTTTTGGTAACAAAGCCAGCAAGGCCGCAGGTCGCGTGGCTGCTGAGGGCGCAGTGGGTGTTTCAATTAGCGCAGATGGTAAATCTGGCGCGATGATCGAAGTAAACTCTGAAACCGATTTTTGCGCAAAAAATGAAGACTTTTTAAAATTTGTGGGTGAATTAGCTGGTCTAGTTGCTGCTGGCAACACGACTGATATAGCCGCTGTTGGCGCGTTATCTATGCGCGGCGCGACAGTGGAAGAAACCCGTGCGCAATTGGTTGGCAAAATTGGTGAGAACATCACACCACGTCGTTTTGTAAAAATCAACGCCAAAGGCAAACTGGCTAGCTACATTCACGGCAGTAAAATTGGCGTATTGGTCGATTTAGTAGGTGGCGATGACACATTAGCTAAAGATATTGCCATGCACATTGCCGCAGCTAAGCCAAAGTCATTGGATGCAAGCGGTATTTCACAAGATTTAATCGATGCAGAACGTCGCGTAGCGATTGAAAAAGCCAAAGAAGCAGGCAAGCCAGAAGCAATGCTAGAGAAAATTGCCGATGGTACCGTGCAAAAATTCTTAAAAGAAGTGACTTTGCTTAGCCAAGTGTTTGTTAAAGATGATAAATTCACCATTGAGTCTTTGCTGAAATCTAAAAACGCGTCAGTGGCATCGTTCACCATGTATACCGTGGGTGAGGGCATTGAAAAAGTCGTGGTGGATTATGCTGCAGAAGTAGCTGCCGCAGCAAAAATGTAATAACTTTAAATTAAAAAGTGGACTTTGAGTCCACTTTTTTTTCGCCAAAATTTAGGCAAAAACACCTAGATTGTGATTAAATAAGCAAACTTAAATTTCTAGGAAAATTATGGCTAGACCAGTCTACAAGCGCATACTTCTTAAGCTCTCTGGTGAGGCGTTGATGGGCGATGATGCTTACGGCATCAATCGTGCGACCATTACTAACATCGTTGAGCAAGTAAAAGAAATTGTGGATTTAGGCGTTGAAGTGGCAGTGGTGATTGGCGGTGGTAATATTTTTCGCGGTGTAGCGCCCGCCGCAGCGGGCATGGATAGAGCCACAGCTGATTATATGGGCATGCTGGCGACGGTGATGAACGCGCTGGCGCTGCAAGATGCCATGCGCCATATTGGGATAGAGGCACGGGTGCAAAGTGCGCTGAGCATAGAGTTTGTAGAGCCTTATGTGCGCGCAAAAGCTTTGCGTGCGCTAGAAAAAGGCCGTGTGGTGATTTTTGGCGCAGGCACAGGCAATCCGTTTTTTACTACAGACACCGCAGCAGCCTTGCGTGGCATGGAAATTGACGCGGAAATCGTGCTAAAAGCTACCAAAGTAGATGGTATTTATTCAGAGGATCCGAAAAAGAACCCGAATGCAAAAAAATATGAAACCGTGAGTTTTGACGAGGCAATTAATAAGAACTTAAAAGTAATGGATGCAACCGCGTTTACACTGTGTCGCGATCAAAAATTGCCGATCGCGGTGTTTAATATCTTTAAAGCTGGTGCGCTAAAACGCGTGGTGATGGGTGAGAACGAAGGCACGCGCGTCATTGTATAAATAAAAGTTGGGGAAACACATGTTAGAAGACATCAAAAAAACTGCAGATTTAAAAATGCAAAAATCGCTAGAAGCGCTAAAAAATGATTTAGCAAAAGTACGTACAGGCCGTGCTCACACTGGATTGCTCGATCATGTGATGGTGGAATATTACGGTTCAATGGTGGCGGTAAATCAAGTAGCAAACGTGAATTTAGGCGATTCGCGTACCATCAATGTGCAGCCATATGAAAAAAATATGATTGGTAAAATTGAAAAGGCCATACGTGACAGTGATTTAGGTTTGAATCCAGCCACTAACAGCGATTTAATTCGCGTGCCGATGCCGATGCTGACGGAAGAGCGCCGTCGCGACTTGACTAAAATCGTGCGTACCGAAGCCGAAGGCGCCAAAGTTGCGATTCGCAACGTGCGGCGCGATGCTAACGATGCGCTAAAAAAACTGCTAAAAGACAAAGAAATCAGCGAAGATGATGAGCGTCGCGCACAAGACGAAGTACAAAAATTGACCGATAAAGCTGTCATTGAAGTAGATAAGCTGCTGCAGACCAAAGAAGCCGATTTAATGGCGGTCTAATGGGTCTTTTTTCCAGTTCCACACAAACAATTCCTGCCTCGGCGGAGATTCCTCAACACGTTGCGGTGATTATGGATGGCAATGGCCGTTGGGCTAGAAAGCGCTTCCTGCCTCGCGTGGCAGGCCATAAGCGGGGCGTAGAAACGGTGCGAGATTTGGTAAAACAATGCGCGAAACTCAACGTAAAGTTTCTTACGTTATTTGCATTTAGTAGCGAAAATTGGCGCCGTCCCGATGACGAAGTCTCATTTTTGATGGGCTTGTTTATGGATGCACTGAAGCGTGAAGTGGCCAAGTTGCATGAAAACAATATTCGTTTGGTTTTAATTGGCGATCGCAGTCGTTTTAGCCCAGCATTGGTCAAACAAATCAAGGCATCCGAAAAACTTACTGTAAAAAACACTGGTTTGACTTTAACGATCGCTGCCAATTACGGCGGGCGCTGGGATATTCTGCAGGCGACCAATCGTATGATTGCCGCTAACCCCAATAAAATTGAGCCTTACACAGAAGATGACCTCACGCCTTATTTGGCCATGCATTACGCGGCCGAACCCGATTTATTTATTCGCACTGGCGGCGAAAAGCGCGTCAGCAATTTTTTGCTGTGGCAGTTGGCCTATACCGAGTTTTATTTTACCGACACACTTTGGCCAGATTTTGATGAAGAAGCTTTTCAAGTCGCAATTACTTCCTATCAACAGCGCGAGCGCCGATTTGGCCGCACTAGTGAACAGTTGACTGATGCTTAAGACGCGCATCATCACCGCGCTGGTATTGGTCGCTGGCTTTATTCCTGCGCTGTTTAAGCTCCCAGACAATTATTGGGCATTTTGTATGCTGGTGGTAACTTTGCTGGCTCTACGCGAGTGGGCCAGCATGGTTGGTTTTAACAAAACGCAAATTTACGGCTATTTGGCCATTTCAATTTTAGTGGGATTATTTGTGCTTGCACGCATGCAAAACAATAATTTGCACCACTTCTTTTATCAATCATTGCTGATATTTTCAGCCACCACCTTCTTTTGGACGCTCATCGTGCCTATTTGGCTCGCCAAGCAATTTAGATTAAACAACCACATCGCCAAAGCGTTATTGGGCTGGTTGTTGATGCTGCCGCTGTGGTTGGCGCTGATTTGTGCAAAAATTGTCGACCCGATGTTGGTGTTGGTATTACTTGCGACCATTTGGATAGCCGACAGTGCGGCGTATTTCGCTGGCAAAAATTTTGGCAAATATAAATTAGCGCCCAACATTAGCCCAGGCAAGACTTGGGAAGGCGTGTTGGGCGCTCTGATTGGCGTGAGTCTATTTGGTGCAATTTTACACCTAGGTTTCGGCGTCGGTACGCTGGCGATATTTCCCGCGCTGTGGATTATTACGGGTTTTGGCGTGATTGGCGATTTATTTGAATCGATGATTAAACGCCAAGCGGGCATTAAAGATAGCGGCGATTTGTTGCCTGGCCACGGCGGCATTTTAGATCGTATCGACGGCATTATCCCCAGTTTGCCGATTGCGATTTTGCTGATTTACGTTTACAACTATATTACCGTGGCGAGCTAGCATGCAAAACGTCAGCATTTTGGGCAGCACTGGCACAATCGGCCAGCAGACTTTAGACGTAATCGCCAGACACGCCGATGAATACAAGGTGTTCGCACTTGCGGCAAACTCTAATATTGAGGCACTTTTAAAACAATGTTTACAGTTTAGGCCAGAAATTGCGGTGCTATTAGACGAAAAAGCTGCGCTAAATTTGCGCGCACAGCTTAAAGCACAAAGCTGCAAAACAGAAGTGCTTTCCGGCGCGGCGGGTTTAGAGCAAGTGGCAAGCGACTCAAAAGTAGATATCGTGATGGCAGCGATTGTCGGCGCGGCTGGCTTGCGGCCCGCTATGGCGGCCGCGTGTGCGGGCAAACGCATTTTGTTGGCGAATAAAGAAACGTTAGTCATGGCGGGCAGCTTGTTTATACAAGCGGTGAAAGTGGGCGGTGCGACTTTGCTACCAATCGATAGCGAACATAACGCCATTTTTCAGGTAATGCCACCACAAGGCTTGGCAGAGCTGGCAGACGGCGGCGTACGTAAAATCATTCTCACTGCGTCTGGCGGCCCGTTTAGAAAATATACACAACAAGAACTTGCAAACGTTACGCCAGAGTTGGCGCTAAAACATCCTAATAGGGTGATGGGCGCAAAAATCACTATTGATTCTGCAACCCTTATGAATAAAGGGCTAGAGGTGATCGAGGCGCATTGGCTGTTTAACGCCAAGCCGAGTCAAATAGAAGTAGTGGTGCATCCGCAAAGCATTATTCATTCGATGGTGGAATATGTCGATGGCAGCATTTTAGCGCAACTTGGCAACCCTGATATGCGCACGCCTATTGCTTATGCGCTAGGCTATCCAAACCGCATAGAATCTGGCGTGACCTCCCTAAACTTGTTAGAAATCGCCAAGCTGGAGTTTGAGGCGCCTGATGTTAAGCGCTTCCCTTGTTTGCAGCTGGCGTATGACGCACTGCAATTGGGCGGCACAGCGCCAGCCATTCTCAATGCAGTCAACGAGGTGGCAGTTGCGGCGTTTTTAAAACAACAAATCCACTTTTTAGATATTGCCACTTTGATAGCAAAAGCACTCAACAGCATTAAAACTACTCCTTTCACATCGCTTGAGCAGCTTATTGCGGTAGATGCCGAAGCAAGAAGTTTTGCGAATTCTAATCTTAAGCGCCTTGATTCTAAGCGGTTATTGACAGCATGATGACGCTCATCGCTTTCGTTGTCACTATCGGCATATTGGTAACCATTCACGAATATGGCCACTTTCAAATGGCACGCTGGTGCGGGGTAAAAGTGTTGCGATTTTCTATCGGCTTTGGCAAGCCTCTATTTTCAAAAACGTTTGGAAAAGATAAAACAGAGTTTGTGTTGGCAGCGATTCCACTGGGCGGTTTTGTGAAAATGCTAGACGAACGTGAATTAAAAGCTGAAGAAAATCCTGTTAATTATTCCGAAACTGATCTAAAACGCGCATTTAATCGGCAAAGCGTGCGGAAACGTATCGCTATTGTGCTAGCAGGGCCATTGGCCAATTTGCTGCTAGCCATTGTGCTGTATTGGGGTTTGTTTATGTTAGGTGTTACTGGCACGCGACCTATTATTGGTGCGGTTACTGATAATAGCCTAGCGGCGCAAGCCAGTTTAAAATCGGGAGAAATCATCCAAAAAATCGCTGGTGAACCAGTTAAAAGTTGGCAAGACGCGAGTTGGATTTTGCTAGAGCAATCGTTAGAAAATAAAAGCGTTGAAATTGAGGCCGTTAATAACAATAATGAGCTAATTCAGCATACATTGAGTTTTGAGGGCATAGACAACGACGCAGAAATAGACGTGTTAAAAAAAATTGGCATCGAAATGGTCAAACCCATAATTCCTGCGGTAATTGGCGAAATAATACCCGATAGCGCTGCGGAAAAAGCAGGCTTTTTGCTAAATGACAAAATTTTGCAGGTTGATAATGTTGAAATGACTGACTGGGAACAGGTAGTGAATACCATCAAAGATAGCCCCAATAAAAAATTACAGTTTGAAATTGAGCGCGCGCAAAAAATTGTGCATATTGATGCAATTCCAGAGGCGATTAAAGAAGACAATCAAACCATTGGCAGAATGGGAGCAGGCGTAAAAATCAACAAAGACGATTTAAATAAGGTTTTGATTGAGTTGCATTATTCACCTATAGCTAGTTTACAAAAAGCCATCGCTACAACATGGGATACGTCGATATTCACCTTAAAAATGCTTGGCAAAATGGTGACTGGGCAAATCTCCTTAAAAGGTATAAGCGGGCCGGTAACGATTGCAAGCTACGCTGGTCGAAGCGCGCATTTAGGCGTTAAAACATTTTTAGGTTTTTTGGCGTTGGTGAGTATTAGTATTGGTGTGCTCAACCTTTTGCCAATTCCTGTGTTAGATGGCGGCCATTTGATGTATTATATAGCTGAGATTTTTAAAGGTTCGCCAGTCTCCGAGCAAATCATGCTGACTGGGCAAAAAATAGGATTTGGATTACTAGGTTTACTCATGACAATTGCAATTTTTAACGATTTTAATAGATTAATTGCGGGTTAGTAGTTTGTTTAAAACCCGTTACATTTCAACACTCATCATTGCTCTATTTAGCCATCACGCAATGGCGCTAGAGCCTTTCGTCATTAAAGATATCCGTGTAGAAGGCTTGCAACGTACCGAGCCTGGTACGATATTTACCTATTTGCCTGTGCAAGCGGGCGATGTGATGAGCGATGAAAAAGCCACGCAAGCTATTAAATCACTCTACGGTACGGGATTTTTTAAAGATGTACGCATTGAGGCCGAAGGCGACGTGCTGGTGATTACCGTGCAAGAGCGATCATCCATTGCTAAAATCGATTTCAGCGGCAACAAATCGTTCCCATCTGACAAAATGACCGAAGGTTTAAAGCAAATCGGTATTTCTGAAGGCTTGATTTTCGATAAATCACAGCTTGACCGCGCTGAACAAGAAATCAAACGTCAATATCTTGCACAAGGCAAATACGGCGCAACAGTTAAAACCGTTGTCTCGCCGTTAGAACGTAACCGTGTAGCGGTGCGTTTTGAGATTGAAGAGGGCGTGGTTGCTAAGATTCGTGACATCAATATCGTTGGCAATAACGCCTTTTCTACTGATGATTTGCGTGCAGAATTCTTGCTGACAACACCTAATTGGATGAGTTGGTGGAATAAGGACGACCAGTATTCCAAACAAAAACTAACGGCAGATTTAGAAACGCTTAAATCGTTTTATTTGAATCAAGGCTACTTAGAGTTTGCTGTTGATTCTACGCAAGTATCTATTTCCCCCGATAAGCAAGATATATACATTACGGTGAATGTGACTGAAGGCGAGAAATATACCATCAGTGATGTGAAATTAGCTGGCGAGTTGCAAGTGCCAGAAGAAGAGCTTAAGCCATTGATTACGGTAGAAAAAGGTGATGTTTTTAATCGCCAAAAAATCACAGAGAGCAGCAAAGCTATTGGTGATCGTCTTGGCAATGAAGGGTATGCATTTTCAAATGTTAACGCGATACCTGAAATTAATAAAGAAAATCATACCGCTGCATTCACCTTTTTTGTAGACCCGGGCAAACGCGTGTATGTGCATCGTATTAACCTAACTGGCAATACACGAACCCGCGATTCTGTATTGCGTCGAGAAATGCGTCAATTAGAATCGGCTTGGTATGCGGGTGATAAAATTAACCGTTCCAAAGAACGTCTAAATCGATTGAATTATTTCGATACGGTTGATATTGAAACACCTGCCGTACCTGGAACTAACGACCAGGTGGACGTGAATATTAATGTGGTTGAGAAATCGACCGGTAGCATACAATTTGGTGCAGGCTTATCTAGTAGCGAGGGCGTCGTGCTTGGCATTACTGTCAACCAGCCTAACTTTTTGGGCACGGGTAATCAAGTATCAGCCAACGTAAATACTGGCAAGGTGAATACCACTTATTCACTTTCCTACACCGATCCTTACTTTACGCCAGACGGCATCAGTCGTGGATTTGATGTGTATAGACGCGATGTCGATACGCAATCGTTAAACGTCGCTAATTACAATAGCAAATCCTACGGTGCTGGTGTGCGATTTGGTCTGCCACTAGGTGAAAAAGAATTCTTCTCAGCTGGCTTGACGGGTGACTTAACCAAAATTAATTTAACCAGCCAAAGCCCTAAGCAGTACTTAGATTATTGTGGCAACACCAGCGGCTGTAGCAGCAATTCCTTACAATTAGATTTAGGCTGGTCATACGATTCACGAGATAGCACCTTGTTCCCAAGCAAAGGAGTGCATCAACGCTTAAGCGCAGAAGTAGCGTTACCAGTACTCGATTTAGAATATTACAAGTTAGAATATAAACACACTTGGTACAAAAACGTTAAAAAAGATTTTACCTTGATGTTAAATGGCGAGCTTGGTTATGCCAATAGTTATGGTAACAAACCTTACCCGTTCTTTAAAAACTTTTATGTCGGCGGTGTCAATTCAGTGCGTGGTTTTGACAACGGCTCTATTGGCCCGCGAGCTATAGATCCAGCAACAAAGCTTGACTACGCTGTGGGTGGTACAACGCGTATTGTGGGCAATGCCGAGATATTTACACCGGTTCCGTTCATAAAAAATTCATCACAATTTCGCTTAAGCGCATTTGTGGATGGTGGCGATGTCTATGCTAAGGGTCAAGGTATTAGCTTGGGCGATATGCGCTATTCAACAGGGGTTGGTATTAGCTGGTATTCTCCATTTGGCCCGTTAAAATTGGTGTTGGCCAGACCACTAAACGCAAAAACGGGTGATAGAACGCAAACTTTACAGTTCCAACTAGGGTCACAGTTTTAGCTGAAGTATAGGATATATCGCATTAATAACGCAGTTAAATTATTGGCGTAACAGATTTAATAGTAGAATGAATATAGCGCTCAAAATGGTTAGGAGATTTAAATTGAATCACATGTTTAAAACGTTAATGTTGACTGGATTGCTAGCATTAACAGCAAGCCTTAGTACAAACATCAATGCAGCAGAACTTAAAATTGGTTACGTACAGGTAGATAAAATTTTGCAAGATGCGCCGCAAACGGCCGAAAGTGGCAAAAAATTAGAGCGCGAATTCAGTCCACGCTCGCTAGACTTAGACAAAATGCAAAAACAGATCCACGACCTTGAGGCCTCATTAGATAAAGAAGGCGTAACGCTTTCTGAAACCGACCGG
>JANYGD010000165.1 GCA_025359405.1 Methylotenera sp.
CTGGCAGGTGCGCGCCGTCGCGGTTACACGCCGGAAGGCTTTAAGCTGTTTACTGACCGTATTGGCGTTTCTAAAGCTGATTCGTGGATTGAATACACCATACTCGAAGACTGCATGCGCGAAGTGCTGAACGAAGCCGCAGAGCGCCGTATAGCCGTGTTAGACCCCATTAAACTGGTGATTGATAACTACGACAACAATAAAACCGAAGATTGCTTTGCACCTAACCATCCGCAAAAACCAGAGCTAGGTAAGCGCGTTGTACCACTTACGAAAGAACTATGGATAGAGCGCGAAGACTTTGAAGAAAATCCGCCTAAAGGCTTCTTCCGCTTAATGCCCGATGGCATGGTTAGACTAAGATACGGTTACGTGGTGAAATGCACAAGCTTTGAAAAAGATGCAACTGGTAATGTAACAACAGTGCATTGTGAGTATCTGCCCGATACCAAATCTGGCACGCCAGGTGCAGATGCAATCAAGGTGAAAGGGAATGTCCATTGGGTAAGCGCGCAACATGCTTATGCGGCAGAAGTGCGCTTGTACGATAGATTATTTAAAGAAGCGCATCCGGGCAGTGGTGATAATGACTTTTTAGATGACCTCAACCCAAACTCGGTTAAACTGATTACAGCACAACTAGAACCTAACTTGAAAGACGCAAAGCCCGAAGATAGATTTCAATTTGAACGCCATGGCTACTTTGTGGCCGATAGAAAAGACAGCGTAGCTGGTAAGCCGGTGTTTAATAGAACTGTGACTTTGCGGGATGCTTGGCAGAAGTAAATCATGATAAAAAGTAATGTAGTTCGCTTTAACACAGCAATTATTTTACTTTGTGTCTTTTATTTCGCCTTAGTGGTGTTTGTGGTCGTAGACTGGAAAGCCCCCGTTACACTTACTTATGACCTAATTATTCAAAGTATAGTAACGATTTTTTCTTCCTTCTTTGGAGCTTGGGCAGCCTTTTTGCTCCAGTCTAAAAAAGATTTAAAGAAAGAACGGGATATAAAAATTGAAGCAATACGAGCAGCTCAATTCGCGCTTGTCGGACAAGCAAATAAACTCTTAAGTATCCAAGGACAATCTCTAGCACCTTTTAAAGATGATCCGGAAAATTGGATTTCAATGCCCCCAGCTCAACCCCTAAATTATGACCATCTTAAAATCAATTACGCATCGTTATTTTTTCTTTTAAAATATCCAAATCTTTTGCTTGAGATTCAAATTGCTGAGGATTCATTTTTTAATGCAATACAAGCTATCAACATGAGGTCTTCTACGCACATGAACGAACTACAGCCAGAGATAGAGGCAGTTTTTAATAAAATTACTAATCCTCCGACAAATACTGATAGTTTGGAGTTGTTTTTAAGTCGCAGAATTACCATAACGCTTAAAAAAGCTACGTTAGAAGTTTATAAAGCATTTGAAACAGCCCTAGCTAACAATGAAGTGGCGAACGATAAATTCTATAATCTATCCAAATCATTATTTCCCGACGAATCTTTCTTACTCATGCAAACCCCAGAGACATCCCAAGGAGACTTTATGCGCATCGCGAATAACACCACCGAACTGATCGGCAACACACCACTGGTTAAACTCAACCGCGTTGCGGCAGGCATAGACGCGACAATCGTTTGCAAGCTGGAATACTTTAACCCAGCCAGCAGCGTAAAAGACCGCATCGCGGTCTCGATTATTGACGCGCTCACCGAAGCCGGGCGCATTAAACCGGACACCATTATTTTAGAAGCTACCAGCGGCAACACAGGCATTGGGCTAGCCATGGTGTGTGCTGCGCGCGGCATTAAATGTGCCTTTGTAATGCCGGAAACCATGAGCCGCGAGCGAAGATTATTACTCAAAGCTTATGGCGCAGAACTGGTACTAACGCCCGGGCCAGACGGCATGCCGGGCGCGATTAAGAAGATGGAAGAAATAGCGTCGATGGATGGGCGTTATGTGATTGCGCAGCAGTTTGATAACCCGGCCAATGTGGAGATACACCGCAAAACCACGGCCGAAGAAATCTGGCGCGATACCGATGGCAAGGTAGATATTTTTGTTTCCGGCGTGGGCACCGGCGGCACGATTACCGGCGTAGGCGAGGTTCTGAAAGCGCGCAACCCAAAGATTCAAGTTATCGCTGTTGAGCCAGATGCCAGCCCGGTGCTTTCTGGCGGTGTGCGCGGCCCACACCCGATTCAAGGCATAGGCGCAGGCTTTATTCCGTCTATTCTTAATACTAAAATTTATGACGAGATTATCCGTGTAAAAAATGACGATGCCATGAACATTGCGCGCCGTATGGCAACAGAAGATGGCTTGCTGGTGGGCATATCGTCCGGTGCCGCTACTTGGGCAGCGATGGAAGTCGCCAAACGGCCAGAGAACAAGGGCAAGCTGATTGTGGTGATTATTCCATCCTTCGGCGAGCGCTATCTATCCACGCCACTTTTCAGCCACCTTGAAGTATGATGCGACTATGAAAAAACCCCGCTTGCATAAGCTTAGAAAGCCTCGCCCAAAAAAACCTAGCGCGCCGGTGGAGTCGCCTGTGTATGTGGGCGATATAGATACAACAAAACTCGCAAAGCCAACCATTAGCAAGATTATGTATGACGCTAAAGAAATTGTTGAGTGCGTGTTGACTGCGGAAGATTTAGCTGCCTTTAAACCCGACAAAAATAAGAAACTTTGGCTGAATGTGCATGGCGTGCATGATGTTGATTTAATTAAACAAATTGGCACTATGTTTAAGCTGCACCCTTTGGTGATTGAAGACATTCTAAACACCGAGCAGCGCCCTAAAATTGACGAATTTGATGAATATATATTTTTAGAAACACGCAATTTTTATTACGATAAAACCAGCATGACGGCGAGCTCTGAACAAATAAGCATTGTGCTTGGTCACAACTTTTTGCTGACGTTTCAAGAGCGCGCAACCGGTGCTTTTGAGCCTATACGTGAGCGTTTACGTGCTAGCCGCGCGCAGATTCGTGACTGCGGAGTCGATTATCTGGCGTATGCCGTGTTAGATAGCGTGGTGGATAAGTACTTTAACGTGCTGGAAGATGTGGGTGAAGATAGCGAGGCGCTAGAAGATTTACTTTTAAACAAACCTACCAATACGGATCTGCATAGTATTCATCAACTAAAACACGTAAGTATTGAGCTGCGGCGTGCTGTGTGGCCCTTACGCGAGGTAATTAACAATTTAATGCGCAATGAAAAAGGCTTTTTTCAGCACGCTACTATGCCTTATTTACACGATGTGTACGACCACACGGTTAACTTTATTGAATCGCTAGAATCCATTCGCGACACGCTCAGCGGCATGATGGATATTTATATGGCAAGCGTGAGCAATCGCGTGAATTTGGAAGTGCGCGCGTTAACGGTGGTCGCCATGCTATTTATGCCAGCCACGCTGATTGCAGGCATTTTTGGCATGAACTTTAAATATATACCATGGCTAGAAGACCATAATGGCTTTTGGTGGTGCATCGCACTAATGGCTGGCATTGCGATTATTATGTTGCTGATTTTTTGGCGCAGGCAATGGCTAAGTAGTAAAACCTAGCTTTTTAGCAATTCCTTATACTTGGCACGTATTTTCGCCACTTT
>JANYGD010000011.1 GCA_025359405.1 Methylotenera sp.
GTGGCAGACCCTAAAGTCGATCTGGTCGCGCTAGAAAAAGAAAAAATTAAGGGGGCGATTCGAACGGATTTTGTATTATCTGCCGAAATTATCGTCATCGCGCTCGGCACAGTTGCTGGTGCTGTCTTTAGCAAACAAATCGCGGTAGTTTCAATCGTCGCCATTATCATGACAGTCGGCGTTTATGGCCTAGTCGCGGGCATCGTCAAACTGGATGACCTCGGTCTATACATGATGTTACGCAAAGGCAAAAGCATGTTTAAACAAATCATCCGCAAAATCGGCGAAAAACTACTGGCCGCAACGCCTTATTTAATGCGCACTTTGAGCGTGGTTGGCACTACCGCCATGTTCCTCGTCGGCGGCAGCATTATCTCGCACGGCCTGCCTTTTATTCACCATTTCACTGAGCAATTAGGCAAACTCGCATCGTTAGCAATGGATGGCTTAATCGGCTTAGCGGCTGGCGCGATTTGCTTGCTGGTGTTTGAAATCAGCCAAAAAATATTAGTTAAATCACCCTAAAAATGCGCTATGTTTTAGCGCTTTTTAAAGCTATCCAATAACAAAATCGCCACGCCCACGCTAATCGCGCTATCCGCCACGTTAAACGCGGGGAACACGTGGTCGTTCCAGTGAAAATTTAAAAAATCCACCACATAACCCAACGTGATTCTGTCGTACAAATTGCCCAGCGCGCCACCTAACACCAAAGCCAGCCCAAAACAAAACAGTTTTTGCGATGTGTTTTTGCGAATTAAGTAAGTGATTACTATCGCTGCAATGGCTGCAATGGCTGTAAAAAACCACTTTTGCCAACCGCCTGCATTATTCAAAAAACCAAACGCCGCGCCTTCGTTATGATAATGCACTATATCAAAAAAGGATGTGATTTTTAATTGCTCGCCATATGCAAAAGCGCCTTGAATCAGGTGTTTGGTGAATAAATCGAGCGCAATAACAATAGCGCTAATTGCTAGCCAGCGCTTCAATTCGCCACTCCGTCATTCCGGACTTGATCCGGAATCCAGTGTAAAATTAAAGATAGATTCCGACTTTCGTCGGAATGACAAATGCTAAGCATATTTGCGGTTCTCGTTCTCACCTGCCACACCTTCTACCGTATCCGCACAACGCTTGCAGATACTCGGATGCTCGGCGTGCGAGCCAACATCGGCGCGGTAGTGCCAGCACTTGGCACATTTGGGTTGGGTGCTCGGGCTTGCCACGTATCTATGTTCTTGAAAACTATCAACTTCATGCACAGATGCTCTTGATGTGATTAAAACAAACTTCAGTTCGTCACCGAGCTCGTTAAGGGCTCGAAAATCTCCCTTTGAAAGGTAAATATCAACTTCCGCTTGCAAAGAAGAACCAACCTTTCCTTCAGCTCGTCTTTCTTCAATAAATGGCAATATAGCCTCTCTTGCATCACGTATTTTTTGCCACTTTGCCAAAAGCGCCAATTGCTCTCTGGCTATTAGTTCATTTGATGCATCAAGTCCGCATGGAGAAACATACCATTTCTCCTCAAATACCGTAGCATTATCACTCAACTTCAGCTCCCGCCAAATCTCATCAGCCGTAAAGCTCAACACCGGTGCCATCAAGCGCATCAAACAATGCGTGATGTGATAGAGCGCACTTTGTGCGGCACGGCGCGGCTGTGAGTTCTCGCCAGTGGTGTAGAGCCTGTCTTTCAGAATGTCGAGATAGAAGCCGCCTAAATCCTCGTTACAGAAGCTCACAAACTTCTGCATCGCTAAATGGAACTCGTAGCGGTCATAATCGGCGAGCACTTCCGTTTGCAACATATTCACAATGTAAAGCGCGTAACGGTCAATTTCCAGCCATTGCTCTACAGGCAACTCTTTGTCTTCATCAAAGTCGGCCAGATTCGCCAGCAGAAAGCGCAACGTATTACGAATCTTGCGATAGCTATCGGCCACGCGCTTGAGAATCTCATCTGAAATGGTTAGTTCGGCAGAATAATCTGTCGAAGCGACCCACAAGCGCAAAATATCCGCGCCATAAGTATCCATCACCTTTTGCGGCGCAACGACGTTGCCTTTGGATTTACTCATTTTGTGGCCGCTGCCATCCACCACAAAACCGTGCGTGAGTAAGGCTTTGTAAGGTGCTCTGCCATCTATCGCACAGCCGGTTAACAGTGATGATTGGAACCAGCCACGATGCTGGTCGGAGCCTTCTAAATACATATCGGCAGGAAAGTTTAAATCGGCACGGCGCTTGAGCACCGCCGCATGCGTAGTGCCTGAATCGAACCACACGTCGAGCGTATCCGTCACTTTTTTGTAAGCCTCAAAACCCGCTCCGGTATTGGCTTGCAGGAATGCTTCGCCATCGAGACTAAACCACGCTTCAATGCCCTTTTGTTCGACTTGCTGGCAAACGATTTCCAGCAATTTCAAAGTTTCCGGATGCGGTTCGCCTGTTTCTTTATGCACAAAAAACGGCATTGGCACGCCCCAATTGCGCTGGCGCGACACACACCAATCGGGACGGTTTTTAATCATCGCCTCGAGACGCGCACGACCCCAACTTGGGAAAAACTGCGTAGCATCTACAGCATCATTTGCTAATTTCCTGAGCCCAGCCTTCCCTTCCTTGGCTAAAGCCTCAAGCTCTTTCAATTTAGTCAATCCACCAAGAGGAATTGTTGAATCAATTTCTTTAGTACTAAGACTATTCATGCCAATAAACCACTGATGCGTCGCCAGTTGCATCAGCGGCGTTTTATGCCGCCAGCAATGCGGGAAGCTATGATTTAAACGTGCGCTTGCTAGTAAAGTGCCATTTTCTTGCATTTTAGCCAAAATCACTTTATTCGCTTCTTGACGACTTAAGCCACGAATACCTTCCAACTCAACCAAGTCACTATTAAAGAACTTGCCATCACCACCCATTAAAATGCGTGGCTTTTCATTTGGAAAATTGGCTTTCATCACAAGCCAGTCATCGTTACCGTGTGCAGCAGCAGTATGGACTAAGCCTGTACCTGCTTCTGTTGTGACATGGTCACCGCAGATGATAGGTACTTGGCGGTTATCGAATGGATGTTGCAAAGATAGATGTTCTAATTTATCGCCATTGCATTCACCAAGTACTTGTTCTATCTCAAAGCCGTATCTCTCAAGAATTTTTATATAAATAGGTTCCAACACAACTGGATCAACATGTGGTTTTCCATCCACAGGACTTGATCGGATGTATTGTGGTGAGGTGTCAGGTTCTGCATTTAAAATCAGACAGCCTTTTGCTGTTTTAATCAGCGCATATTTCATTCCCGGATTAACGCTTACCGCTTGGTTCGCTGGCAATGTCCACGGCGTAGTCGTCCAAATCACGGCATAAGCATTATGAGATTGGTTCTTTATAGAAAACCACTTTTCAAGTACTTGTGTAAATAACCACTTTAATTTTGTAATCCAGCTAATTTTGATGCCAAAAGCTTTGAATAAGGCTACCTTATCTACCACTTTAAATCCCACATCAATCGCTGGCGAGTTGACATCCTCATATTCCACCTCTGCCTCAGCCAATGCAGAGCCGCAATCCACGCACCAATGCACGGGCTTGGAGCCTTGATACAGGTACTTGTTATCATAAATCTTGCCGAGCGAGCGCATGATATCGGCCTCGGTTTTAAAATCCATGGTGAGGTACGGATTGTCCCAATCGCCCAACACGCCTAGACGGATAAAGTCTTTTTTCTGCTTTTCGACTTGTTCGGCGGCGTAAGCACGGCAGAGCTCGCGAAACTTCGCCGGTTCCATATTTTTGCCGTGATTTTTCTCTACCACCAGTTCAATCGGCAAGCCGTGACAATCCCAACCCGGCACATAAGGCGCGTCAAAACCGCTCATGGTTTTGGATTTAACGATGATGTCTTTGAGGATTTTATTCACTGC
The DNA here is from genome assembly GCA_025359405.1 of Methylotenera sp. Taxonomy (GTDB): domain Bacteria; phylum Pseudomonadota; class Gammaproteobacteria; order Burkholderiales; family Methylophilaceae; genus Methylotenera_A. Next base: position 3,933 of record JANYGD010000011.1, read on the forward strand.
ATGACCAATATGAATATCGCCATTTGCGTACGGCGGGCCATCGTGCAGAATGAACTTTTTGGCGCCTTGGCGTGCTTTGCGAATACGCTCGTACAGTTTTTTATCTTGCCATTGTTTTAACCACACAGGCTCACGCTTGGCCAAATCGCCCCGCATGGGAAAGCTGGTTTCAGGCAGATTTAGTTTGTATTTATTTTGTTCTTTGTTTGTTTCGTCAGTCATTTAAGGCTCTTAAAATATTCTCTTGCCACTTCTATATCTTGTGCAATGTGCGCTTTTAGCGCATCTAGGTTCTCAAATTTCATTTCTTTGCGGATTTTATGCATAAATTCTACATGCACATGCTTACCATATAAATTACCATTAAAATCAAGCACATGTACCTCTAACAATAATTTTGGCACACCTGCAATAGTTGGACGCACACCTAAATTAGCCACACTATTCAAACCGTCCAATTTTACCGCATAAACGCCCGTTAAGGCAGGCCGCTCGTGCCGCATGTGAATATTGGCAGTAGGAAAACCCAATTGCCGACCACGCGCTGCGCCGTGCACCACTTTGCCGCTAATGCTGTAATTACGTCCGAGCAATTGGCTAGCTAAATTCAAATCGCCATTCGCCAGCGCGCTACGCACGCGGGTACTAGATACTCGTTCTGCATTTATTTCATCATTTGGCAAATTCACTTGTGGTAGCGAAATTAAATCAAATCCATTCGACTTGAAATCGGCCACGGTGCCAGCACGTTTTGCGCCGAATTTAAAATCTTCTCCCACCAATATTGCGCTTACATTTAATTTTTCGCGCAAAATATTTTGCATAAAATCTTGTGCGGTAATTTGTGCAAAGCGCTGATTAAAAGCACAAACAAACACTTTTTCCACACCTAGCACTTCAAACCGCTCTAGCTTTTCACGCAAGTTACTAAGTCGCGCAGGTGCGTTTAATGGCGTAAAAAATTCGCGCGGATGCGGCTCAAACGTCATTACTGCTGGTGTTAATTTTTTAGCTTTTGCAACCTCAATAAGGCGGCTCAACAAGGCTTGATGACCTAAATGCATGCCATCAAAATTGCCAATTGCAAGTGCCAAAGGCGAAGGTAAAGCAATGGGTAAATGACGAAAAACCTGCATGCTTAAATTGCCCGCACCATTAAATAACAGTGCGGTGCATAAAGTCTTTAATGCGAATGCCCATCAACCACAATGCAAGAAAGTATGTTGCTGAACCCAACACAAGCAAGCCTGATAAATGGATCAACTTAGGCATCAATTTATAAGTCAGCCAGGTTGCATCACTACCTGCCGCGAAATGTAACGCCAACGCCATGGTGACGACAGCTATTACTAATTTGGCCATAAACAAAGCCCAACCTGCTTGCGGCTGATAAACATTGGCTTGTCGCAAATAATAGTAAAGCAGGCCAGCGTTCATGCAGGCGCCCAAACCGATAGATAGTGCCAGCCCTGCGTGTTTTAAATCTATACCAAACACAAAGATAAGATTCATCAGCTGAGTTGCTATCAAGGTAAAAATAGCGATTTTTACGGGTGTTTTAATGTTCTGGCGTGAGTAAAACGCGGGCGCCAGCACTTTCACCATAATCAATCCTAACAAACCTAAGCTATATGCAACAAGCGCTTGGCGCGTCATTTCAACATCGTGCGCGCTAAATTTTCCATAGTGAAACAGCCCTGTTACCAATGGCACAGAAAGCACAGCTAATGCTACCGCGGCTGGTAGCGCCAAAATTAAGGTGAGGCGCAAGCCCCAATCCAATAATTTCGAGTACTCACCATCGGCTTTATCAGCATAGCTTTTTGAGAGACTAGGCAACAAAATTGTACCAAGCGCCACACCCATCACGCCTGTTGGGAACTCCAT
>JANYGD010000056.1 GCA_025359405.1 Methylotenera sp.
GCTTGCGAGCGCATAATAAATTCTGCTAAAGCGAGTGCTTGTAAACCAAGCTTAAAAACCCGTTTTAGCGCTAGCTACTACGGGTTTTTTAATGCCCAAAAAAATTGAGAAAGTTTCGAGAAGTTATGGATAAAAAAAATTATCATCCTGAGACCTTAAGTGTACGCGCGGGCAGCGAGATGACTGAGTTTGGCGAGAATTCTGAAGCTTTATTTTTAAATTCTAGCTTCCGTTTCAAAAGCGCCGCGCAGGCTGCAGCACGCTTTGGCGGGCAAGAGCCGGGTAATATTTATTCGCGCTTCACCAACCCAACGGTCACTATGTTTCAAAACAAACTGGCCGCACTAGAAGGCGCAGAACAATGCGTGGCAACTTCTACTGGCATGTCGGCGATATTGGCTTGCGTCATGGCTTTGTGTAGCGCTGGCGACCACGTGGTGGCCTCGCGCAGCATTTTTGGCACATCGGTGCAATTGTTCAGCAACATTCTCGCGCGCTGGGGTTTGCAGGTGACGTTTGTGTCGCTTACCAACCCTGCCGAATGGCAGACCGCAGTTACACCAAAAACCAAACTGTTTTTTGTCGAAACGCCATCCAATCCGCTCACCGAAGTGTGCGATATTGCGGCTTTGGCAAGCATTGCGCACAAAGCTGGCGCGCATTTGGTGGTGGATAACTGTTTTTGCACGCCGGCGATTCAACGCCCGTTAGAGCTTGGCGCGGATATTATTATTCACTCAGCCACTAAGTACATTGATGGGCAAGGCAGGTGCTTAGGCGGTGCAGTGTTAGGCTCTAAAGCGCTCATGGAGCCTGTGTACGGCTTTTTGCGTACCGCAGGTGTGACCATGAGTGCATTTAACGCTTGGGTATTCTTAAAAGGTCTGGAAACGCTGCATGTACGCATGGAAGCGCATGCTAAGCGCGCGCTTGAACTCGCGGCTTGGCTGGAAGCGCAGCCGCAAGTGGCTCGTGTGTATTACCCTGGTTTAGCTTCGCATCCACAGCATGCGTTGGCGAAACAACAGCAAACCAATGGCGGCGGCATTGTCAGTTTTGAAGTGAAACCGAAAGTTGGTCAAACGCAGCAGCAAGCCGCATGGGCGTTGATTGATGCTACTGAGTTGATTTCCATTACTGCCAACCTTGGTGATGCAAAAAGCACCATTACGCACCCGGCTACCACTACGCACAGTCGCATTACGGCTGAAGCGCGCGCTGAGGCGGGCATACAAGATAACTTGGTGCGTATTGCTGTGGGTTTAGAGCATGTGGATGATTTGAAAGCGGATTTGAAGTTCTAAAATAGATACTCTGTAGCCAAATATCCATGCGGCTTGCAGTGCATGTCAAGCATCCTAATTTGGATGCTAAGGCCAGCCAGAAAGAGTCGGAAGCAGCTGCGAAATCTTTGCTCTAATCTGCTCCAATTTGAAGGCGGCATCTTGTATTTCTTCAGCTATCTTCATAATGTCTTCTGGTGCTAATGATTCTCTTGGGCCAATCTTTACCTTACCTCTTGCTCTTACCGGAAGGATGTCGGATGCCCCAGACGTTGCTGAGTATCCCCAGCTGGCGTGAACGATCTTATTTCTTTTTAAATGCAATGTATCGAATATGTATTTAAGGTGGTCGTTTAATTCTTTTTCCTCTGGGTGTCCTCTAAATGTTTCGTGTGCAAGTGCATTGCATATGTCTTGCCGACTTCTTTCTGATAGATGCGTTGTAATTGCGATTCCGCGAGTATGTCTTAGGTGGGCTATACTCCAAATAATCGAAGATAGAATGTTTTCGATAAAAGCCCAATGAACAGCAACTAAACCAATTGCTTTAAGGTGTTCATCATTCAGCCCAACTTTATCTTTTAAAGGCATCATTAGAGACTCCAAATGAATAATCATGATGATAAGCGAGGTAGGGTATGCAAAATAAATCATTTTGCATACCCTACAACTTTTAATTAATTCAAATCTTCTCTGAGCGATTCTAACTGATTGAGTGGTATGACGGTACTCATATTGTAGTTCGGGTGGTCGCAGCCTAGCTTAACAGTAGCGCCGTATTTAATGGCTTTTCTTGCGGCTTCGTTAAATTCAAAGCGACAAAAATGTACCGCACTGGTTTTGGTGTCGTTTTCACGTGCTAAATCTTCATCGGCAATGGCGTACACGCGTTTAAAGCCTTCAACTTCAATGTAAGTCATGTCTTCAATGCCGATGAGCTTGGTGAGCGCGATTTTGCGCTCTTCCACGTCGGTATATTCAATCAGCATGGTGGCTTTCCAGTTACTGCCGTCCGGTACCAGCGGTGCGTAGGCGTCTAATTCGTCTTGAATGCCTTGTTCCTCGAACTGTTTTTCTACACGCAAAATCTCTTGAATCTGATAGCGAATGGTGAGTTCACTTTCAAACTGCATATTCATGTGTTCACCCAGCCGTACCGAACGTAATTGGCGGTGCGTCATAATATCGGCTTTGTTTTCTTTGCGGTATTTGCTATACGCTTCTAGCGTCATAATGTTTTCACGGGTAATGCTCATTTTAATTCCTTCAATTTTTTAGTTCGTCATTTCGACGGAAGTCGGAATCCAGTGACTTAGATTCAAAGACGCTAGATTCCGTGTCAAGCACGGAATGATGGTGGAGATTATTCAATGCCATACGCAATGCGCACTAGGCTTAGTGGATGCGCTAATTGTGCGGGTTTTGCAGCATTTCCCAAATTATTTTCGGTCATCATTTGCCCAATATGGTGACCAGCCAATTGGCAGTCCGAACTAATATAATCAGGGTCGCCATTTGCCATTAATTTTGCAACTGGTTTGCCGATTTTCATCGCCATATCGTGATGCACTTTTTTAACGCCATATGTCCCCGCATGTCCAGAACAGCGCTCAACAGTGTTGATGCTAGTTTCTGGAATTAGCTTCAAAAATTCCTCAGTTTTTTTGCCGATGTTTTGTACGCGACCATGGCAGGGAATATGATAACTAATCTTACCAAGCGGCTTTTTAAAGTCGGTTTTAAGCAAACCGTCTTTTTTGCGTGCAATCAAGTATTCAAAAGGGTCCCACATCACTTCTTGCACCAGTTTTGTATCAGCACAATCGGGGAACATCAGCGGGATTTCTTGCTTGAACATGAGCGTGCAGCTTGGAATCGCGCTCAAAATCGCAAAACCATCTTTGGCGTATTTCACTAAGTGTGGAATATTGGCTTCTTTGCTTTTTGCCACGGCATCCAAATCACCAAGTTCTAATTTTGGCATACCGCAACATTGTTCTTTATCGACTAGCACATAAGGAATTTCATTATGGTCTAACACTTTAAGCAAATCGTGGCCAATGCCAGGCTCGTTGTAATTGACGTAGCAGGTTGAATAGATTGCTACTTTGCCAGGCGTTTTTGCACCATCCTTTACAGCAAAATCTTCACTTTTTGCTGCACCAGTTCTAAACTTTTGTGTCGCAAAACTCGGCATCCACGCGTCTTTATCCACGCCCAGTGTTGCTTCCATGACGTTACGCATGATTGAAGTGCTATTTATCGCATTCACGGTTTGCACCACGATGGGGATGCCCGCAAACTGACCATGCATATCGGTACTGGCTAATAGCTTCTCGCCAAAGCCTATTTCACCTTTTTTGTATTTAATAGCTTTTGCACGTAGCATCGTATGCGGAAAGTCTACATTCCATTCGTGTGGCGGTGTGTAGGGGCATTTGGTCATATAGCAGAGGTCGCACATATAGCATTGGTCGACGACTTTCATGAAATCTTTTTTATCTATGCCATCTACTTCCAAAGTTGGACTGTTATCAACCAAATCAAACAGGGTAGGGAAGCTATTGCATAGGCTCACGCAGCGGCGGCAACCGTGGCAGATATCGAAGATGCGCTCAAGTTCGTGATTGAGACTTTCTTCGTTGTAAAAATCAGGGTTTTGCCAGTCTAAGGCATGGCGGGTAGGGGCTTCTAGATTGCCTTCGCGGCTCATTTTTTTACCTTAATATTTTAGTAAACGCATATTAAAGCGGGCTAGATTTTTGACTAGCCCGCTTGTTATGCACTTACAGATAATTAGTCTACAAGTTCTGCTAAAGCTTTTGCGTAACGGTTTGCGTGGCTGCGCTCTGCTTTGGCCAAAGTTTCAAACCAGTCAGCAATTTCGTCAAAACCTTCATTGCGCGCGGTTTTAGCCATGCCTGGGTACATGTCAGTGTACTCATGCGTTTCACCCGCTACCGCAGATTCCAAGTTTAGGCGCGTAGGGCCAATAGGCAAGCCAGTTGCAGGGTCGCCAGAAGTTTCTAAAAACTCTAAGTGACCGTGTGCGTGACCAGTTTCGCCTTCGGCAGTCGAGCGGAATAGTGCGGCCACGTCATTTTGACCTTCAATATCCGCTTTGTTTGCGAAGTATAAATAACGGCGGTTTGCTTGTGATTCGCCTGCAAAAGCGTCTTTTAAGCATGTTTCTGTTTTGGATCCTTTAAGTTGCATGTTGATCTCCTTTGGTTAATGTTTGTGATGCGCAGGTAATTTTGATGCCCGAACATGGGACAAATTTTACGCTGATTAGTGCGAGCGTCCAGTTGATTATTTTAATAGTTTTAATAAATAAAACTAATTGAAATATAAGTTATGATAGTTTTTATTTCACATTAATTTTTTACGAAAATAATGAATCATTTTAATTCGTAAAAACCCCATTTTATGGCTTAAATATGCGTGTTTTACGAGGTTAAACATGTTAGAATTTACGAGTTAAAAACAAGCAAAAAAGCACCTTCAAAAAGCGGCTATTTTAATATCAAATCACTGCTAAAAATTACTACTAAAAAGCCAATACGGAAAAGTTAATGGATCAATTCGCAAAAGAAACCCTGCCAATCAGTTTGGAAGATGAGATGCGTCGCTCGTACCTTGATTACGCCATGAGCGTGATTGTGGGCCGCGCCTTGCCAGATGTGCGTGATGGCTTGAAACCGGTGCACCGCCGTGTTCTATTTGCCATGCACGAGCTAAGCAATGACTACAACAAACCGTATAAAAAATCAGCACGTATCGTCGGCGATGTGATTGGTAAATACCATCCGCATGGCGATACCGCAGTGTACGACACCATCGTGCGGATGGCGCAGGATTTTTCACTGCGATATATGCTGGTGGATGGTCAAGGCAACTTCGGCTCGGTAGATGGCGATAACGCGGCTGCGATGCGTTATACCGAAATTCGCATGGCGAAAATTGCCCATGAATTATTAGCCGATATTGATAAAGAAACCGTTGATTTTGGTCCTAATTACGACGGTAGCGAACATGAGCCGCTCATCATGCCTGCGCGCATTCCAAACCTGCTTATTAACGGTAGCTCGGGCATCGCGGTGGGCATGGCGACCAACATTCCGCCACACAACTTAAATGAAGTACTGGATGCTTGTTTTGCCTTGTTAAAAGACCCCGAAATGGGCATTGAAGAGCTTATTGAGTTAGTGCCTGCGCCAGATTTTCCTACTGCGGGCATTATCTACGGCACAATAGGCGTGAAAGAAGGTTACCGCACAGGCCGTGGCCGCGTAGTAATGCGTGGCCGCACCCACTTTGAGGACATGGATAAAGCTGGCGGTCGCCAAGCCTTGATTGTGGACGAATTGCCGTACCAAGTAAACAAAAAAACCTTCGTTGAAAAAATCGCCGAGCTGGTCAACGAGAAGAAAATTGAAGGTATTTCTGATTTGCGTGATGAATCGGACAAATCTGGCATGCGCGTGGTAATTGAGCTTAAGCGTGGCGAAATCGGTGAAGTGGTTTTAAACAATCTTTACAAGCAAACACAGTTGCAAGACACGTTCGGTATGAATATGGTGGCCCTGTTAGATGGTCAGCCACGCTTGTTGAACTTGAAACAAATGCTTGAGGCGTTTTTACGCCATCGCCGCGAAGTCATTACGCGTCGTACCGTATTTGAACTGAAAAAAGCGCGCGGCAGAGGCCATGTGTTAGAAGGTTTGGCAGTTGCTTTGGCTAATGTGGATGAGATGATCGCCATTATTAAAGCCGCACCAACCCCGCCTGAAGCCAAGGTGGACTTGATGGCCAAATCTTGGCATTCGACCGTGGTGGAAGAAATGCTGAAACGCGCTGCAATGGAAGCGTCGCGCCCAGAAGGCTTGAGTGTGGATTTTGGCCTGACGCCAAAAGGCTACAGATTAAGTGATGTGCAAGCGCAGGAAATTCTGCAAATGCGTCTGCAACGTTTGACTGGTCTAGAGCAAGACAAAATAGTCAGTGAATACAAAGAAGTGATGGATGAGATTGCAGATTTGCTGGATATTTTGGCGAATTCATCACGCGTGACCACGATTATTAGCGACGAATTGACGGAAATTCGCAAGCAATTTGGCGATAAACGTCGCAGTGAAATTATTGCCAACGCACAAGATTTAAACCTGGAAGATTTAATCACGCCGCAAGATGTGGTAGTGACGCTTTCGCATACGGGCTATGTGAAATCGCAACCGTTGGATGAATACCGTGCGCAACGTCGTGGCGGACGTGGTAAACAAGCCGCGCCGACCAAAGAAGATGATTTTATCGACAAAATGTTTGTTGCGAATACGCACGATTATATCTTGTGTTTTTCAAGTCGCGGTCGCGTGTATTGGCTGAAAGTCTATGAAGTGCCACAAGGCAGTAGAATTGGGCGTGGAAAGCCGATTGTGAACTTATTTCCGCTAGAGGAAGATGAGAAAATCAACGCGATTCTTTCAGTAAAAGAGTTCGACGAAAATCACTTTATTTTCATGGCGACCGCACAAGGCACCGTGAAAAAGACTGCCTTGAGTGAATTCGCCAACCCGCGTAAATCAGGTATTATCGCCATTAATTTAGATGATGACGATTACTTAATCGGCGCTGAGATTACCAACGGTAGCAACGATATTGTATTGGTTTCTAACGGCGGCAAAGCGGTGTGGTTTACCGAAGGTGATGTTAGACCGATGGGACGAGCTACTCGTGGTGTGCGCGGCATGAAGCTCGCGCCTAAGCAACAAGTGCTGTCCTTGCTCATTGCGGAGAATGATCAACAGACCGTATTGGTGGCGACTGAAAATGGTTATGGCAAGCGCACGGTATTGGCGGACTTCCGTCATTCTGGTCGCGGCACGCAAGGCGTTAAGGCGATTGCGATTAGTGAACGTAATGGTTTGGTGGTCGCTGCAAAATTAGTCAACGAAGAAGATGAGATTATGCTCATCACGACTGGCGGCGTGTTGATTCGCACGCGAGTAAAAGAAATTCGTGAGCTTGGCCGTGCCACACAAGGCGTAACGCTGATTAACTTAGGCGAGGGCGAAAAACTCTCAGGTTTAGAGAAAATCGTCGAAACGGACGATGACGAAGCTGAAGAATAATTTTTTAATTAAGGAAAAGTAAGAATGACAAAGATCTACAATTTTGCCGCGGGCCCAGCAGTGTTGCCGGAAGCGGTGTTACAGCAAGTGCAAGCTGAGTTATTAGATTGGCACGGTTCAGGCATGAGTGTGATGGAAATGAGCCATCGCGGTAAAGAATTCATGAGCATCGCGGCTGAAGCTGAGGCCGATTTGCGCGAACTGATGGCCATTCCAGCAGGCTATAAAGTGCTGTTCCTGCAAGGTGGCGCTTCTGCGCAATTTGGTATGATTCCGATGAATTTGCTGCGCGGCAAAAAATCGGCTGATTACTTAAATACTGGCGAATGGTCGAAAAAAGCGATTGGCGAAGCTAAGAAGTTCTGCGAAGTAAACGTGGTCGCGACTTCCGCCGATAAAAATTTCAGCTATGCACCTACGCAAGATCAGTGGAAACTCAATGCTGATGCGGCTTACGTGCATTACACCTCTAACGAAACCATAGGTGGCGTGGAGATGTTCTGGACGCCAAATGTAGGCGCAGTGCCGTTGGTGGCGGATATGTCATCACACATTTTGTCACGCCCAGTGGATGTAGCGAAACACGCGTTGATTTACGCCGGCGCACAAAAAAACATCGGCCCAGCAGGTTTGACGATTGTCATCGTGCGCGATGATTTGATTGGTGAAACAGTCGCTGGTACGCCAAGCATGTACGATTACAAAATTCATGCTGAAAATGAATCGATGTACAACACACCGCCGACCTTCGCAATTTATGTAGCGGGTTTGGTATTTAAATGGCTGAAAGCCAATGGCGGCTTGGCCGCAATGGAAAAGACAAACACAACAAAAGCGAATATGTTGTACGATTATCTAGACGGCACCAGTTTTTTTAACTGTCCAACCGCGAAAGAAAATCGTTCACGCATGAACATTCCATTTACGCTTAAAGATGAAGCGCTAGATGAGGCTTTCTTAAAAGGCGCGAAGGATCAAGGGTTGCTGCAACTCAAAGGCCATCGCTCTGTCGGCGGCATGCGCGCTTCTATCTATAACGCCATGCCCATCGAAGGCGTGCGCGTGTTGGTGGAGTATATGAAAGAATTCGAAAAAAATAATAGTTAGTTAAGCAAATAGTTGGCATAAATAAAAAATACTAAGGGGATGAGTTTGGGAAAACGTCAGATACTGGTTTTAAATAAAATTGCGTCGGTAGGGACGAAACGTTTTCCAGCTGAGAACTATGAAGTAGGTAGCGAAACCGCAAAACCAGACGCGATTTTGGTGCGTTCTGCCAAGATGCACGACATGGAAATCCCCACCAGCGTGCAGGCTATAGGCCGCGCCGGTGCTGGCACTAACAATATCCCCATTGCAGATATGAGCAAGCGTGGCGTAGTGGTGTTCAACACGCCAGGCGCTAACGCTAATGCCGTAAAGGAGCTGGTTTTGGCGGGTATATTAATGGCTGCAAGAAATATCGGCCCTGCTATGAAGTTTGTTAGCACTTTAGAAGGCGACGATACGAAACTATCTGTAGTAGTTGAGGACGGCAAAAAGAACTTTGTTGGCATTGAAATTCCCGGCAGAATGCTGGGCATTGTTGGCCTTGGCGCAGTGGGCGGCATGGTGGCGGATACGGCACTTAAACTCGGCATGAAAGTGTTGGGATACGATCCAGAAATCACCGTGGACGCGGCTTGGCGCCTATCTTCTGAAGTTAAGCGCGTATTGAGTGTGGATGAGCTTATCAAGCATAGTGATTTTATTACGCTGCATGTACCATTGATAGACGCGACGCGGCATTTGATTAATGCCGAACGCATTGGAGTGATGAAACACGGCACAGTGTTGATTAACTTTGCGCGTGAAGGCGTCATTGATGAGCAGGCCGTGATTGATGGCTTGGATAGCAAAAAATTGCGTGCTTATGTGTGCGACTTCCCTACAGCGCGTATGAAATCTCACCCTGGCGTGGTGGCCTTGCCGCATTTGGGCGCGTCGACGCAAGAAGCAGAAGATAATTGTGCGGTGATGGTAGTAGATCAAGTGCGTGAATTTTTGGATAACGGCAATATTACAAATTCGGTGAATTTCCCGGTTGTGAATATGCCGCGCGAAGCCGCGCACCGTGTAGCGGTTGCCAGTGCGAATATTCCGAATATGGTTGGGCAAATATCTACTGCTATGGCCGATGCCGGTATTAATATTCACAATATGGTGAACAAATCGCGCGGTGATATTGCCTATACCATGCTGGATTTAGATAGCCCCGCGGCAGAATCTTCACTTGCGAAAATTCGCGCAATTGAAGGTGTGATGACGGTGCGAGTATTACCGCAAAGACAAGAGTAAATTAGAACATGAGCGACGAGCTAAAAAAATTTCGTGATGAAATTGATGCGATTGATGAGCATCTGCTTAAGCTCGTCAACGCGCGGGCAACGCTCGCACGTCAAATTGGCAGTTTAAAAGAAGACGGTGTGATTTATCGCCCAGAACGCGAAGCACAAATATTGCGTCGTTTGCAAGAAAATAATGCTGGGCCGCTATCAAATGAGGCTGTCAGCCATATTTTTCGCAGTGTGATGTCGAATTGTCGCGCACTAGAAAAAGAGCTGTCTATTGCTTTTTTAGGCCCGCTCGGCACTTATAGCGAAGAGGCAGCGTTGAAGCAATTCGGCCAAGGTCGCACTGCGATTGTGTGTGGCACTATTGATGAGGTTTTCCGCACGTTGGAGGCGAATCAAGCCGACTACGGTGTGGTGCCAGTAGAAAATTCGACCGAAGGCGCGATTGGTTTAACGCTGGATTTGTTGTTGACCAGCACATTAAAAATTTGCGGTGAAATTACCCTGCCGATTCATCATTGTTTGCTTTCAAAACAAACCAATATTGCTAAGATTTCGCACGTGTTTTCGCATAGTCAATCGCTATCGCAATGCCATGAATGGTTGAACAAAAACCTGCCGCGCGCGACGCGTGAGGCGGTGACTAGCAACGCTTATGCTGCACAGATGATTCATGAATTG
>JANYGD010000066.1 GCA_025359405.1 Methylotenera sp.
CCTGTGCGCTCGCCGCCACGGTTATCAGCAATTAAGTTGCGCAAATACACTGTTGCCAAATCACCAGGCCAAACGCTGTAAAGTTTTTCCATAATATGTGGAAATTCCTCTAAGCTTTGCGGCACCACCATAGCGATTTCAGTTTCGTACCAAATAGGTGTCATCACGTTAAAAATTTCATGTAACTCTTTAGCGTAATTTTCAAAATCTTCTTTTAAATTCAGCTTTCTAAAAATCTCCAGCAAATACAACCAATGGTTAATTGAAGCCTTTGGTTGCGCCTCTATAGTCATTTTAAGGTGCGCGATCGCATCATTTGAGCGGTTTATGCTCATAAGCAATTTTGCCTCTTCCAGCGTGGCATCCAACCTTGACTCCACTTCTTTAGCGGCTTGCGCTTCTTGCGCTGATCCCCGTGTTTCCTGCTTGGCTTCCAAGCGATTTTGTATAAAGCCACCTAAATCTTGTACGCTTGAATGCATTTTAGTTGTTACAAAACTTAATTTTGAAAACATACGTTGCCTATATTTTTTAAGCAGATAAGTACATAAAACTGCCAGAAAACCTAATACCAGCGCGACTTTGACCAAATCAGTATTTAAGTAATCCAATAAAGAACCTGCCTCTTGTGTGACCACATTATTAGTTGAAACTGGGTTTGGGGTTGTACTGACATTTAAATTCTTTAATACTTTTTTACTTGGTGGATTTTTTATCGCACCATTGGCCGAATCGTTGGCGGGTGCAGCCTTTGCTGATAAGTTAAAGGTTTTATCCAAAATCAGTTTTAAATCATCTAATTTTGTTTGTAAAAAAACTATTTTTTCATTTAATTTGGTTAACTGTTGTTTCAAAAATTCATTTTTGCTCACCAACACATCGTAATCTTGTATCATTTTTGCAGGAATCTCTTCAATTGCCTGCTGAAGGTTATAACTCAAATGTAGCTTTTGTTTGCTTGATTTATTTCGGCCCGACTTAATAGCATGCGTGCTATTTGAAAGCGATTTTAATGTAGGAATCACCAGCAAAGTTGGTACTTCAAAGCGTTCTGCCGCGTCGAGTTGGGGTTGAATATTTGCACTTAAACGCAAAGTTTTAAAAATAAACTGACGCTGCATCGCCTGATTTTTGGGATAAAACAAACGCGCAATATCCTTAACACTTTCGCCTGGCAGCATCGGCCAAGTCATACTATCGGCACTTTGCAAATCATTATCTAAAGTGAGCGAATCATCAGCAGTAGCAACGAGAATGCCGCTGAGTAGCAGCACAACAAAAGAGACTAAAATAAAATTTAGCTTCAAAATAGTGACTTTATACTAACTTAAAATTTTACGAGCACGCGCAATGGCTTGTTTTACTTGGGTTGGCGCAGTGCCACCAATATGATTGCGACTTGCCACCGAGCCTTCTAGCGTAAGCATTTTATAAACATCATTTGCAATCATGCTGCTAAATTGCTGCAATTCCTCCAAGGGCAAATCGGCCAAATCACAGCCCTTTTTCACTGCATGTTTCACCGCCTGTGCAACAACTTCATGCGCATCTCTAAACGGCATACCTTTTTTCACCAAATAATCGGCCAAATCGGTCGCAGTAGCAAAGCCTTCTAGCGCGGCTTGGCGCATATTGGCTTTGTTCACGCTAATGCCGCGCAACATATCGGCGTAAATTTCTAGTGTAATCAGCACAGTATCTGCCGTATCAAATAATGGCTCTTTGTCTTCTTGATTATCTTTGTTATAGGCCAGCGGCTGACCTTTCATGAGTGTAAGCAACCCCACTAAATGCCCATACACACGGCCAGTTTTACCGCGCACCAGCTCTGGCACATCGGGATTTTTCTTTTGCGGCATAATAGATGAGCCGGTACAAAAACGGTCGGCGATATCAATAAACGCAAATCTTGGGGATGACCATAAAATAAGCTCTTCGGAAAAGCGCGATAAATGCATCATCAATACCGAAGCTGACGCGCTAAATTCAATGGCAAAATCACGGTCTGAAACCGCATCTAATGAATTTTCACAAACGCCGTCAAAACCCAACGTTTTTGCCACGATTTCACGATTAATCTCATAGCTGGTGCCCGCCAGCGCAACGGCACCTAGCGGTAGTTTATTGATACGTTTTCTGCAATCTGCAAAACGCTCGGCATCGCGTTTTAACATCTCAAAATATGCCATTAAGTGATGGCCAAAAGTGACGGGTTGCGCCACTTGCAGATGCGTAAAACCTGGCATAATGGTATCAGCATGCTGTTCGGCCAAATCCAAAATGGAGGTTTGCAGCTTGCTTATGCCGGTCAGCACATCGTCGCTCACCGCGCGCAACCACAGTCGCACATCGGTTGCGACTTGGTCATTGCGGCTTCTGCCTGTGTGTAAGCGCTTGCCTGCATCGCCAATTTTATCGGTGAGACGTTTCTCAATGTTTAAATGCACATCTTCTAAATCTAGCAGCCACTCAAATTTACCTGCTTGAATTTCGGCTAAAATTTCATTTAAGCCTTTTACAATCGCGCTGAGATCTTTTTTTGTAATAATGCCTTGTGCGCCTAGCATTTGGGCGTGTGCAATCGAGCCTGCAATATCGAATTCGGCTAACCGCTTATCAAAATTAACTGAAGCTGTATATTGTTTGACTAACTCGGCTACTGGCTCGCTAAAGCGACCAGACCAGCCCTTGGTTTTTTGAGTTGGTACTTTTTTATTTAAAGAGTTTTTTGACACACTTAATCGCTTTATTTATTAGGTTTAATTGTAAAAATTACTTTAATAATAATATACTTATCGCAATATTATAACGAAGTATACGCTGTGCGCAAAAATAGTCGCTTACCTAACCTGCATAATCTTGGCATTCATTTACGAATTTTGCTAATTGTGAACCTATTAGCGGTGATGGCCTCCATTTTACTCAGCAAACAATTGAGCGAATTTTTGCCTTTATTGGCACAGTTATCAGCGCTGGTGCAGCCTGTATTGTTGCTCAGCATGCTCGGTTTATATGTGCTTTACCCATTTTTATGCAAACTCAAATATTGGCAAGGAATTGCAGCGATTATTTTGCTAGAAATTGCTTTCACCAGCCTTGTTTTTACCTTTATCAACTACTATTTTGTGAGCGATTCAAACACTGAGATCCTCCGCGCCTGCTTGCTTACAGGCATTGTTACGGCCATTGTGCTGTATTATTTTTACTTGCAAGAGCGTGCCTATTCGCCCGCCATTGCAGAAGCGCGTTTGCAGGCTTTGCAAGCACGCATTCGCCCGCATTTTTTGTTTAATAGCATCAACGCGGTGCTTTCGCTTATTCGCAGCCAACCTAAACGCGCCGAAACCGCGCTAGAAGACATGGCAGATTTATTTCGAGTGTTAATGAGTGAAAATCGCGATTTAGTACCGCTGGCGCAAGAAATCAGTTTGTGTCACCAATATTTAGATTTAGAAAAATTACGTTTAGAAGATCGCCTAAAAATTACTTGGCAAATCGACGATATGCCATCCGACGCGATGATTCCACCACTGATTTTACAGCCACTGCTAGAAAACGCGGTCTATCACGGCATCGAACCAGTGCCAGAAGGCGGCGAAATTATTGTCAAAGTCTATACCAAGCATAAAGAGCTACACATCATCATCAATAATCCATACTCACCAGAGAATGATCATCATTCTGGCAACAAAATGGCGCTGAAAAATATCAAGGAACGCCTAAAATTGCATTTTGATTTGGAAAGTTCAATTAAAACCGAGGCCAAAAATAAACGTTATGAAGTGTATATTCGCATCCCGTTTGGAACATAAACCATGTCCGTACTCAACATTTTAATTGCTGATGACGAAGCGCCTGCGCGTAATCGCATGCGTGATTTATTGGCGGAAATTGATAATGTGGCTGTAGTAGCCGAAGCAAGAAATGGCAAGGAAGCGATTGATTTAGCACTAGAAACCAAGCCAGACTTACTGTTGCTGGATATTCGCATGCCGTTAATGGACGGCATTGAGGCAGCGCAACACGCGCAAAAGCTCGAACCTAAACCGCATATTATTTTTACCACCGCGTTTGATGCCTATGCGATTAAAGCCTTCGATTTAAGCGCGATAGATTATTTGCTTAAACCGATTCGGCTAGAACGCCTACAAACCGCAATAAATAAGGCACATGCGCTTAAGCCCTTACAAATAGAGGCTCTCAGGCCATTGCAAAAAATGCGTAGCCACTTGAGTATACACGAGCGTGGTCGCGTGTTGCTGGTGCCAATTGAAACCATTATTTATCTGCGCGCCGAGCTTAAGTACATTACCGTGCGCACCGCAGAACGTGAGTATTTAATTGAGGAATCGCTCACCAATTTAGAGGCGGAATTTGGTGAACGGTTTATACGTTTACATCGCAATTGTTTAGTCGCGCCGCATTTTATTGCAAGTTACGAAAAGCGGCTTAACCAAGAAAACGAACAACAATGGGTCGCTGTTTTAAAAGGCATCCCCGAAACCGTTACCATTAGCCGCCGCCAGCAACATTTAGTGCGCGAAGCTTAACAATCCTAATTACTTATTTTTGTTTCTCTCGAATTCCTCAATCACTTTGGCCGCCCAATCTTTTCCGCCCAAGCCAAACGCAATCGCCAACGCCAAAAAGAACGCGCCAAACACAATCACAAATAATGAATTAATAAGCTGCATGCCAATGCCCAGCTGCTCTAGGCCCACAAACACAGACAAAATCTGTATGCCGTATTCGGCCGAGGTGCTCACTGTGAGCGCGTGTGTAAACTTAATGCTGTAAAGCCATGCAAATACTAGGCGATTCACAAATCGTGCCAATAAAGTACCAAAAATCACCACTAAAATCGCCACAATAATATGCGGTAAATAACTGGCCAACTGTTGCAGCAAGCCAGCCAGTTCACTCAAGCCCAATGAATTTGCGCCAGTGATAATAAACAAAATAATCACTAGCCAATACACTACTTGGCTGATGATACCGCTTAGCGTCAGGCTAAAATTGCCGTGACTCATAAACGCCTCAAGCCCCGATCTTTGCGCAAATTTATCAAATTGCGCCATCTCAAGCCCGCGTTTTACGGCCTTTCTGACGAGTTTGGCCAGTAACCAGCCAAAAAATAAAATAACGATTACCGCCAATAATTTAGGCACAAAATTAACCAGTTGTAACCAAAATTGATTGAGCGAAGCAACAAAAATATCCAGTTGATATTGCATATAGATCTCCTAAAAATATTTTTAGAGCAATGAGTTGGTTAAATAATTAACTGAGGATTAAATTTTAGCGCAAGATAAGTATGCCCAGTAAAATATTAGCTTAACTTAAATCTAGGCGAAAATCTTGTAACAGTTTGTAAAGAAACCTCTGAATAAGCTCAACATGAGTCACGTTGAGCTTATTCAGAGGTTTCCTGCGATGTGATAAAATCTCCAGTATGAAAAACTCACCTAAAAAATTAGTTATTGCCTCGCGCGAAAGTGCGCTGGCCATGTGGCAAGCCAAACATGTTCAAGCGCGGTTGCAAGCCGTGTACCCCAATTGTGAAGTCTCCATTTTGGGCATGACTACCACTGGTGACCAAATTTTAGATTCTCCACTCTCACGCATTGGCGGCAAAGGCTTATTTGTTAAAGAATTAGAAATGGCTTTGGCCGATGGCAGTGCCGATTTAGCCGTGCATAGCATGAAAGATGTGCCAATGAATTTGCCTGAAGGCTTTGCCATGGCCGCCACGGGTGAGCGTGAAGACGCGCGCGATGCGTTTGTTTCGAACAATTTTAATTCGCTTGAAAGCTTACCGCACGGTAGCATCGTCGGCACATCTAGCTTGCGCCGGCAGAGCCAACTACAAGCGCGCTTTCCTCACTTAAAAATCGAATCATTACGCGGCAATTTGCAAACGCGTTTACGTAAATTAGACGAAGGCCAATACGCGGCGATTATTTTGGCTGCGGCGGGTTTAATACGGCTCGGTTTGGGCGACAGAATTCGCGATTTTATTTCGCCGCAAGATAGCATCCCCGCCGTCGGGCAAGGAGCGCTAGGCATAGAGATTAACGCTGCCAGAATTGATTTATTCGAAATTCTCGCGCCACTTAACCATATTGATACACAGCTTTGCGTAGAAGCCGAACGAGGCATGAGCCGTGCCCTAGCCGGCAGTTGTACGGTGCCGCTTGGGGCGTATGCGCTGCGCAATGGTGACACCATTAACATCACAGGTTTTGTGGCAAGTGTCGATGGCAAACAAATTCTGCGCGAAACAGCAAGTGGCTCAATCGCCAATGCAGATGCGGTTGGCAGAGCATTAGCAGATAAATTAATCAGCCGCGGCGCGGATAAAATCTTAGCTGAGTTAGAACACATAAAATGAAAGCTATGCCTTTATCAGGCATTGGCATAGCCATTACACGGCCTGTAGAGCAAGCCAAAAATCTGAGCGGGCTTATTACAGAAGCGGGTGGCACGCCGATTTTGTTCCCACTCATTGAAATTACGCCGCTTGCTGATTACAACCAATTTGAAGCTGTAATCAGCGATATAGCCAATTACGATTGGGCGATTTTTATCAGCAGCAACGCCGTACAAAACGGTATGCCACGCCTATTAAAACAAGGCATTCCAGCTGGCTTGCAATTTGCCGCGATTGGCCCTGTAACTGCCAAAGAACTTATGAAGTTTGGCGTCAAACATGTACTCACACCATTAAGCAATGTTCAAAATGGTGATGAAAATATGGTTCGTTTTGATAGTGAATCTTTACTCGCATTACCCGAAATGCAAGCTGTTAAAAACAAAAAAATCATGATTTTTCGCGGTGTGGGTGGGCGCGAAGTATTGGCAGATACTTTGAAGCAGCGCGGCACGCAAGTAACTTTTGCAGAATGCTACCAACGCATCAACCCGCAAACCGATTGCGATTTACTCGCACAACTTTGGGCAGGCAAAAAACTGCATGGCATTGTAGTTACAAGCAGTGAGGCCATGCGCCACCTGCTAGATTTGGCGGGCAGTTCAGACTGGTTAAAACATGTAACTTTATTTGTGAGCCACGCCAGAATTGCTGAATTGCCGTTGCAATTAGGTTTTAAAGTATTGGTAGCTGAAGCGCTAGGTGACGAAATGATGCTAAAAGCTATTTGTAACTTAACTAAATGATGAACTACGAGTCCGAGGTGTTCATGAGCCAGTTTCCAGTCGTGAAGCGGTTTGTGTACCACCTTGTTTACTATCGAACACTTTCCAAAGCCTATTCAGATAGTCACCTCCAAAATGAGTTTTGGACACTCACAATTGACGCACACTTGCTTCAAGCGGTTATTCATTGGTGTATGGTATTCGGCTCAGATGGATGCAATCCTACCCACTGGAAAAAATTGTCGCCAGATCAGTCCGAAACACTTCGCCAAAACTTTTGTGATGGACTTTTTGGGCAGACAGACCTGACCCAACAGACATGGGAATCATATTGGAGAGAAATTGTAGATTTTCGAAATAACTACGCAACACATCGCGCGCTGGGATTTTCAAGCCCAGTTCCACATTTTGACATGGCACTAAAGGTTGCGTGCTACTACGACAACTGGATTCGCAATGTAATTTCACCTGACATCTTTGATGAGCCTCCTTTGGAGGCGTTCGCTTTAACCCTAACTCAATCAGTGCAGCCATTGGTAAAAAGCTCTTTAATTGAGTTAGACTGTTGCCGCCTTCGGCGCTGGATTCGCAAACGTAAATGCATCACTAAAAAATTCATCCGCTAATAAACCCTGCGCTACAAAAGTATTATGCGCAACTTCACACATACCCGGTGCGCCGCATACATAGGCTTGATAAGCGCTTAAATCCTTAATATCATCCAACACGGCTTGGTGTACTAAACCCGTTCTGCCTTGCCAATTGCCGCTGGATTGTGGCTCTGAAATCACGGGGATATAGCTTAAATGCGGAGTGAATTCTGCCCATTTTTGGCACAGTTCGTTCATGTACAAATCCTCCGCCACGCGCGCACCGCGATACAAAATGATATCGCGTTTAATGTTGTTATGTAGCATGTGCTCGATAATGCCTTTGACTGGCGCAAAGCCAGTGCCGCCCGCCACAAAAATAATCGGTTTTTGTGAATCCTCTCGCAGAAAAAAGTTACCAAAAGGCGCTTCTAAGCGAAGTATCGCTTTTTCTTGCATTTCATTTGCCACATAGGCGCTAAATACGCCACCTGGAATTACGCGAATATGCAGCTGCAAAAACTCAGCATCATGCGGGGCGTTGGCGATAGAAAATGCGCGGCGTTTGCCATCTTTTAAAATAAACTCAAGGTATTGCCCAGCTAAAAACTGTAAGCGCTCACTCGCCGGCAATTGCAGGTGCAGCGCGATAACATCGTGTGAAAGCTGTTCTTTTTTGGCCACGCGCGCTGGCAAAATACGCGGCTTAATACCCGTTAACCCCCCCACTTCGCGGCATTCAACCGTAATGTCTTCCAACGGGCGAGCGCAACATAATAACGTGTTACCGGCGGCCAATTCGACATCTGTCATCGCGCTATTTTGATAATCATCGTGCATAACTTTACCTGAAACCAACTTGGCTTTGCAGCTTCCGCATGCGCCATTGCGGCAGCCATAAGGGATGTGAATATCCGCCTCAATGGCAGCTTGCAGCACGGTTTGGCTTGGGCGAACTTCGAATTTGTGTCCGCTATTTTGAATGGTAACTTGGTAACTCATTTTGTTCTCTATTTTTTATCTTCGTCAATTTTTGTGAACTCACCTTCAATTACATCATCGTTGGCTGCTTTTGTATTTGGTTTATATGAATCTTGATATTGATTGTTAGTCGCATGATTTTGAAAATTTGAGCCCAAACTTGGCTTACTAATAGGGATTAGTAATAATATCACCGCGATGATATCCGAAATAACACCGGGAATAATCAACAGTACACCAGCCACCATATTGCGCGCACTACCCAGCATGGTTTTAATTGGATTGCCGCCTGCAGATAGGCTTTGCATCATTTTAACAGACATGAGTAATTTTTCACCGCGAATGAGTTGTAAGCCTAAATAGCCAATGGCGACTAAGTAAAGTAGCAGCCACCAACCGTATTTGTGTGCGAGATCGACCAGTAGAAATATCTCGGCAAACGGAAAAGCGAGTAAAATTAAGCCTATTAAAAAACGCATGGTTTAGAACTTTCTAAAGAATTTATCCTCTTTTAAGTTGGGGTTGCGCGCAACATTTACAACCGCAAGCTTGATTATTTCATTACGGAGCGGCATTTGAAACGCATTTTTTATTGGTTTAGCATCATTGTAGTGTGTTTATGGGCAACTTTCACCGTGCAATTGTTGCACGCGGGTGAAACTAGCAGCGGCGCCAAAAATGCGTTTTCTGAAAATACCAAAGAAGATGAGTTTTTATCGCCAGATGAAGCATTTAAGCTCGATTTAAACGCAATAAATGCAAATAATATCATCGCTAATTTCAAAATTGCGCCCGGTTATTATTTATACAAAAACCGCATTAAATTTGGCGAGCAGGTTGATATCCCAGTAAAAGATAGCCTTGGTAGCGGCGTTACGTCAGTAAATCTGCCAGCGGGCGACATTAAAGACGACCCGAATTTTGGCAAACAAGAGGTGTATCACCATGATTTTACTGCCAATTTAGGAATAACGAAAACCAGCACCCCAATTGTGATTAAAGCCATTTACCAGGGCTGTAGCGAAAAAGGGCTTTGCTACGCGCCACAAACTAAAATTATTAGCATCAATTTACCAATCTTAAACACTGGCACTGATGCGGCTTCCAGCGCTAATGTTAGTTTGGAAGCAAATGACGATGATAAAACCACAACTGCCTTAAAAACGGGCAATTTGTGGTTGGTGATTGCTGGCTTTTTCGTAGCGGGTTTACTGCTTTCGTTCACACCATGCGTATTGCCGATGATCCCTATTTTATCCAGCATCATTGTTGGCAGTCAAAGCAGGCAGGCGCAACTAAGCAAGTTGCACGCATTCGGCTTGTCGGTGGCGTATGTTTTAGGCATGGCGCTCAGCTACACGCTGGCTGGCGTTGCGGCTGGCTTATCGGGCAATTTGCTCAGCCAATCGCTGCAAAACCCGTGGATATTGGGCGCGACGGCATTGTTGTTTGTCATTTTAGCATTCTCGATGTTTGGATTTTACGAGCTCAAACTCCCCGCGGCTTTTGAAAGCAAAATTTTAAATTTCAGCAACCAACTCAAAGGTGGCGAATCTTTAGGCGTGTTTATCATGGGCGTGTTATCTGCACTCATCGTTAGCCCTTGTGTAGCCGCGCCATTGGCTGGTGCGCTTATCTACATTGGCCAAACGCATAACGTGTTGCTGGGCGGCGTTGGCCTATTCGCGCTGGCCATCGGCATGGGCGTGCCCTTGTTGCTAATAGGTGCATCAGCAGGTAGTTTGCTGCCAAAAGCGGGTGCTTGGATGACCGTTGTGCGTAACTTTTTTGGTGTGCTAATGTTGGTGATAGCGGCTTATATTGTGTGGCCAGTGCTGCCAAACGCGCTTACACAACCTGTGAATAATTTACTTGGTTTAAGCGCAAAACACACGCTACCATTTACTCGCGTAAAATCCTTGGCCGATTTAGATGCAGCCATTAAAAATGCCAACGGTAAAACTGTAATGCTCGATTTTTACGCGGATTGGTGCACCTCATGCAAAGAAATGGAAAAGCTCACTTTTAGCGACGGCAAAGTAAAAACTACACTGAAAGACGCGGTTTTATTACAAGCAGATGTAACCGCAAATAACGATGATGACAAAGCTTTGCTTAAACGTTTTGGCTTGTTTGGCCCGCCTGGCATCATCTTTTTTGATAAAACTGGCAACGAAATTAAAACCCGCGTAATAGGCTATAAAAACACCGAAGATTTTATAAAAATACTCAACCAAATCAATCAATAATAATGCTCAAAAAATTAAACTCCGTTGTATATCTCATCTTAATTGTTTTGCTCGTCTTTGGTATTTACTATTTTTTCCAAAGTGCGAAAATTGAAAATGCTGGTAGCGAAGCAACACAGGTCTTATTTGCAGCCACTTTCCCTGATGAAAAAGGTCAACCTCAAAATTTAAAACAATATGCAGGAAAAATTGTGGTACTCAACTTTTGGGCAACTTGGTGCGGCCCTTGTCGTGAAGAAATGCCAGAGCTTTCAAAACTAAATGATGCCTACAAAGACAAAAATCTGGTTGTACTTGGCGTAGCGATTGATGATGTGGCCGCTGTGAGCAAGTTTATAAAAGAAACCAAAGTAAACTACCCACTTTTTGCGGCCGATATGGATGGTATGCAGATCGCCACCAACCTAGGTAACGACAAAGATGTTTTGCCTTATACCGTCATTATTAAAGCCGATGGCAGTGTGGCAAAAACCTATTTTGGGCGTGTGACCAAACCCTTATTAGAAGAAACTTTGGTTAATTTATTTAAATAATTATTATAAAATAGTTTAGCTTTCTAATCAATCACTTAGGTTTATTCAATACCATAACTTCGCTTAATTTCTGCGAATTTGCTGGACAATATGACTTAACTTCGGCAAACTTGCTTTATGAAAGTCCGCAAAAACTCTATAAAAATGCTGGTAATTGGGGCGCTTTATGGCAACTAAATCGATATTAGTGCTGCACGGCCCTAACCTAAATCTGCTTGGTTTGCGCGAGCCTGAACATTATGGCAATTTAACTTTAGCTGATATTAATAACAACTTGCAAGCGCTGGCTAAACAAGCCAATATCGCTTTAGAAACGTATCAAAGCAATGCCGAGGCTGAAATTGTCGCCAAAATTCAAACTTTGGCGATTAACAAAGTTGATTTTATTATTATCAACCCAGCAGCGTTTACGCATACCTCTATTTCGATTCGCGATGCGATTTCTGCCGTTAAAATTCCGTTTATCGAAGTGCATTTATCTAATGTGTTTGCCCGCGAAAGTTTTAGGCATCACTCGTATTTCAGCGATATTGCCATGGGCGTCATTAGCGGTTTGGGTGCAGAGGGTTACAACGCTGCTTTCAATTTCGCTGTTAGCCATCTTAATAAATAACCATTTAATTTAATAAAGTATCCCCGAGGTCATTATGGATTTACGTAAACTTAAAAAATTGATTGATTTGGTTGAAGAATCTGGCATTTCAGAGCTAGAGCTGACCGAAGGTGAAGAAAAAGTACGCATTAGCCGTGCCTTAATGCCAAGCCAAGCCATGTTTAATCAAGCGTTGACGCATTCGCCGCAGCCCGTGTCGCACGCTACTCCAGTACCAACAGCAGCTACACCTGTGGTTGCAGAGGTTGAAGGCCATATTGTTAAGTCACCCATGGTAGGCACGTTTTACCGTTCATCCTCGCCTGACGCCAAAGCCTTTGTAGATGTGGGTTCTAAGGTTGCCATTGGCGACACGCTTTGTATTATCGAAGCCATGAAATTGCTGAATGAAATTGAATGTGATTTCGCTGGTGTAATTAAAACTATATTAGTCGAAAACGGCCAGCCGATTGAATATGGCGAACCACTGTTTGTGATTGGTTAATTAAGTATGTTTGAAAAAATACTAATCGCAAATAGAGGCGAAATAGCCTTACGTGTGCAGCGCGCCTGCCGTGAATTAGGCATTAAAACGGTTGCTGTTCATTCTGAGGCAGATAAAGAAGCTAAATACGTCAAGCTCGCCGATGAATCTGTCTGCATTGGCCCTGCAGCATCGAACCTAAGTTATTTGAATATTCCAGCCGTCATCAGCGCAGCCGAAGTCACCGACGCTCAAGCCATTCACCCGGGATATGGATTTTTATCTGAAAATGCAGATTTTGCAGAACGCGTTGAGCAAAGTGGCTTTGTATTTATTGGTCCGCGCGCTGAGACTATCCGCTTAATGGGCGACAAAGTCTCCGCCAAAGATGCAATGAGAAAAGCGGGTGTGCCATGTGTACCAGGCTCAGATGGCGCCTTGCCAGACGACTCTGCTGAAATCATTAAAACTGCCAAAAAAGTAGGTTACCCTGTCATTATCAAAGCGGCAGGTGGTGGTGGCGGGCGCGGCATGCGTGTGGTGCATACCGAAGCAGCTCTTATTAATGCGGTAATGATGACCAAAGCGGAAGCGCAAGCGGCGTTTGGCAACCCCATGGTGTACATGGAAAAATTTTTAGAAAATCCGCGTCATATTGAGATTCAAGTATTGGCAGATCAGCACGGAAGCGCTGTATTTTTGGGCGATCGTGATTGCTCCATGCAGCGCCGTCATCAAAAAATTATCGAAGAAGCGCCTTCGCCTTTATTAAATCCAAAGTTACGCGACAAAATTGGCGAACGTTGCGCAGAAGCCTGCCGCAAAATGAAATATAGAGGCGTAGGCACTTTTGAATTTTTATACGAAAATGGCGAATTTTATTTTATCGAAATGAATACGCGCTTGCAGGTTGAGCACACCGTCACCGAAATGATTACTGGGCTTGATTTGGTTCAGCAGCAAATTTTTGTCGCGGCAGGTGAAAAATTAAAATTTCGCCAAAAGGATATTGTTTTGCGTGGTCATGCGATTGAATGCCGCATTAACGCAGAAGACCCGTATAACTTTGTGCCTTCCCCTGGCAAAATTAGCACATTCCACATGCCGGGCGGGCCGGGCGTACGCATTGATACGCATGCCTACGCGGGTTACACCGTACCATCAAATTACGATTCGATGATAGGCAAGCTCATCACTTACGGCGCCACGCGCGATCAAGCCATTGCGCGCATGCGCATTGCGCTTTCTGAAATGCTGGTCGATGGCATCAAAACCAATATTCCGCTACATGCAGATTTAATGGCAGATGTGGCTTTCCACCTTGGTGGCACCAGCATTCACTACCTTGAGCAGAAATTGGATATTAACCATAAATAATTAATGTCGTGGCTGTTACTTAAAATTCAGGCCAACGAACAAAATGCCGATGCCATTAGCGACGCATTAATGAATATTGGCGCGCTTTCTGCCAGTATTGAAGATGCCAACGCTGATACCGCCTCCGAGCAAGCTATTTTTGGCGAGCCCAGTAGTCAGCATATTGAATATCCACCGCCTGGCATTTGGCAACAAAATATCGTCACCGCCATGTTTGCGCAAGATATTGATATCAGCCAAGTTATTAATGCACTTAGTACACAAACTAATATTTCCTCATTTCAATACAGCACCGAAACAATCGCCGACCAAGACTGGGTGCACGCCACACAGTCACAGTTTGAGTCGATTAAAATTACCAATAACATGTGGATTGTACCAACTTGGCATCTGGCCCCCGATGCAGATGCGATTAACATTGTGCTTGACCCAGGCTTGGCGTTCGGAACAGGCAGTCACCCCACCACGCATTTGTGTTTGGAATGGTTATCGCAACAAAATGCGATGAATAGCGTGTTAGATTACGGTTGCGGCTCGGGCATTTTAGCCATTGCTGCCAAAAAATTAGGCGCAAAACACGTGGTTGGCGTGGATATTGACTCCCAAGCCATTATTGCAAGTAACTATAATGCACAGCAAAACCAAGTTGCAATTGAGTTTTTTGATGCAAATGCATTTTCGCAGCAAACTTTTGATTTGGTTGTAGCCAATATATTATCCAGCGCGCTCATGGTTTTAGCGCCTGCACTAGCTAAATATTGCAAAACAGGCGCTAAATTGGCATTATCAGGTATATTAGAAGACCAAAAAGAAACACTAATTGCGCGCTACAGCGAATGGTTTAATATGGATACACCCAAACAAAAAGACGCTTGGATATTGCTTACTGGCACAAAACGATGAATTACATCACCTCTTGTCCTGCTTGCGAAACGCAGTTTTTGCTCACCAAAAAGCATCTAAAAGCACATCGTGGCAAAGTGCAATGCGGCAATTGCGAGCATATTTTTAACGCAAAAAATCGGCTTACTGAAATTTCAGATGATATTAACAGCCCCGCCGAATACCAAGCCAGTCTTGAATCTGACACACTTGAGTCAAATGCTGCTATAGATGAAAAACCGATCAATGAAGTCTTAAATGTTGTTTTAGGCTCTGTACCAAACTTAAGCAATTTTGAATCTGAAGAAATTGCAAATAGCTCTTTTATTGGCGATTTTCTGCCCGAAGAAATCGAAACACCTATTGTTATCGAAGACTTAACCGCCGATCCAAAATTTCATAAAAAGAAATTTAAATTGAATTTTGGCTTGCTGGCTTTTTGTTTATTACTGACTATTTTGGCTGCTTTACAAAGTATTTATTTTTTTCGCACTAAAATTGCTGCTGAATACCCACAATTTAAGCCTTATCTGATGCAGGCCTGTGGCACCCTAAAATGCAACATTGATTTGCCTAAAAATTTAGATCTCCTCAGCATTGATGATTCGGATATGCAAGAAAGTGAGCAATATCAAAATGTCATCAATTTCTCTAGCTTGCTCATTAATAATGCCAATTACACACAAGCCTATCCCAACATCGAGCTCACGCTCACTTCTACTGATGACCAGCCAGTTTTAAGAAGGGTCTTTAAGCCCAGTGAATACCTTAAAGCAAGCACCAACGTGGCCAATGGCATAGCCTTGCGCGAAGAAGAACGTATTAATTTGGCCATTAACGTAACTGATTTAGTAGTTGCTGGCTACCGCATTTTACTGGTTTACTAAAATCTTCTAATGATTTTCATTAGACGTTTTTAATAACAACACATAGGCTTTACTTTCAACTAATCTGTAGTATACAACTCATAGATTGTGTAGTATTTATTAATTAACTTATTAGGAGATTTACCATGTGGACAAAACCAGCTGCTACTGAAATGCGTTTTGGTTTCGAAGTTACAATGTACGTAATGAACAAATAATAAGTTTTTACTTATTAATAAAAAAGGCGCTCAATGCGCCTTTTTTATTGTCTGTATTTCTCAATTTACCGTTTTCATATAGTCAGAATTAATCGCTTTAATCGCCTCGGCAATTTTTTCTACCGCCTCTAGTCGCACAAAACTCTTACGCCAGGTAATAGCGATGCGCCTTGTGGGCGCAGGGCTTGTGAACGGTATCACTTTGATTAGCGGGTTATTGTAACGCTCTGCCGTAGCCGAGCATGGCAACACGGTAATGCCCAAATTTGAAGCTACCATATTACGAATAGTCTCCAGTGAGTTTCCCTGCAAAATCTCGCCTTTACGCGATAATTCAGGGCATGCTTGCGTTACTTGGTTGCTAAAACAATGACCGCTATTTAGCAGCAACACTTTTTCATCAGATAATTCTTCTGGTTTAATGTGTTTGCGTGCTGCCCAATGATGACCACTCGGCACCACCACATCAAATTCTTCGTCGTACAGCGCACGATATTGCAACCCTGGTACATCAAAAGGCAACGCGATAACCGCTGCATCTATCACGCCACCTCTCAATTGCGCTTCTAAATTGGCAGTTAAATTTTCTTCTACTTCTAGCGGCATATCTGGTGCGGTTTTGCGCAATATGGGAATAATTTCTGGCAATAAATACGGCCCAACAGAATGTATCATGCCCAGCTTTAATGCGCCTTTGAGCTGATTTTTACCCAACTCGGCGAGTTGTTTAATTTGCGCAGCTTCTTCCAATACTTTAGACGCTTGCTCGACAATTTTCGCACCGATTTCCGTTGTGCTAACATCGCTGCGGCTACGCTCAAAAATGATCACATTCAATTCTTCTTCAAGCTTTTTAATCGCCAAACTCAGTGCCGGCTGCGTTACAAAACACTTTTCCGCCGCGCGCCTAAAGTTACGCTCTTGCGCCACCGCTACAATAAATTTTAATTCTGTCAAACTCATAAGTTAAATCATACATCGATAAATTTAATTTATCAACTATATCAAAACATACAATTATACAAATCAAATTTAGCTCTCTAAAATGCACCTCATGTCATCAATTACACCAATTATTTGATGGGCTTTGATTAATTTTAAGGAGTAGCACATGTTAAACAATCTGTTCGAAACTTCAAGCCAAGCGTTCATTGAGCTACTAGCGATGTACGCTGCCGCACATTAACTTTTAAATTGCTTTGTTATATTACTTTTAAAACCTTACTCATTATTAGGAACATATCATGAAAAAACGTTTAACCACTGCCGCTGGCGCACCCGTGCCAGATAACCAAAATACCATGACGGCCGGTCCGCGTGGACCAGTTTTATTGCAAGATGTTTGGTTGTTAGAAAAGCTTGCCCATTTTGACCGCGAAGTGATTCCTGAACGCCGCATGCACGCCAAGGGCTCTGGTGCTTATGGTACTTTCACCGTTACGCACGACATCACCCAATACACCCGCGCTAAAATCTTCTCTGCTATTGGTAAAAAAACAGAAATGTTTGCACGCTTTACCACGGTTGCCGGCGAGCGTGGGGCTGCCGATGCCGAACGCGATATTCGCGGTTTTGCATTAAAGTTTTATACCGAGGAAGGCAATTGGGATATGGTTGGGAATAACACGCCGGTGTTCTTTTTGCGCGATCCCTTGAAATTCCCCGATTTAAACCACGCCGTAAAACGCGACCCAAAAACCAATATGCGCAGTGCTGACAACAACTGGGATTTTTGGACATCTTTACCTGAAGCCTTGCACCAAGTCACCATTGTGATGAGTGAGCGCGGCTTACCCGCCACTTATCGCCACATGCACGGCTTTGGTAGCCACACGTTTAGTTTTATTAATGCTAACAATGAACGTTTTTGGGTGAAATTTCACTTCCGTTCACAGCAAGGTATTAAAAATCTTACTGACGCAGAAGCGCAAGAAATTGTAGGCAAAGATCGTGAAAGCCATCAACGTGATTTATACAACAGCATCGAAATTGGTGATTATCCAAAATGGAAAATGTTTGTGCAAATCATGCCGGAAAAAGATGCAGGCAGTTATCACATCAACCCGTTCGATTTAACTAAAGTATGGCCGCATGGCGACTATCCTTTAATTGAAGTGGGTGAATTTGAGTTGAATCGCAATCCTGAGAACTTCTTTGCGGAAGTCGAGCAATCTGCGTTTAATCCTGCCGCTGTGGTACCTGGTGTTAGCTTTTCGCCTGATAAGATGCTCCAAGCGCGTTTGTTCTCTTACGGCGATGCCCAGCGTTACCGATTAGGCGTAAATCATCACCAGATACCTGTAAATGCGCCTAAATGCCCATTTCATAGCTATCACCGTGATGGACAAATGCGTGTTGATGGTAATCAAGGTGCAACGATTGGTTACGAGCCAAACACTAAAGGCGAATGGCTAGAGCAGCCTGATTTTAGCGAGCCGCCATTAGCGATTGAAGGCATGGCCGACCACTGGAATCATCGTGTGGACGAAGACTACTACTCTCAACCTGGTAATTTATTCCGCCTGATGACGCCTGCGCAACAACAAGTGTTGTTTGAAAACACAGCGCGTTCTGTAGGTGGTGCAGTTAAAGCCATTCAACAACGCCATATTGATAATTGCACCAAAGCAGACCCTGCTTACGGCGCAGGCGTAGCCAAGGCATTGGCAGCGTTAAAATAACTTTTTCTTTTTGAATATTTAGCCCGCGCAAGCGGGCTTTTTTATTTGTAAGCCTTTCTGCTACCAGACGACCAAACCTAAACAATTATCACTTAAAATAACCAATTAATTAGTCAACAGGATTTAGAATGAAAACTTGGATTTGCGTCGTATGTGGTTTGATTTACGAAGAAGAAAAAGGCTGGCCGGAAGACGGGATCCCCGCAGGCACGGCGTGGGAAGATGTGCCTGTAGATTGGAAATGCCCAGAATGTGGCGCGGGTAAAGAAGAATTTGAAATGGTGGAGTTTTAGAAATTCAATTTGTAGGATGCATTAGTGAAACGTAATGCCCCTAGACAAGTTAATGTGGCACCGAATGAAGGTAAGCCATAACAGCTACAACAGCCGATACACCAGCTATTGCGGCGGCGGCCCAAGCTGCTATCGCCGAGGATTTTGCCGCTTTAGTAATTATCAAATTACGCCTAAGCTCCAGTAGATGCATAGCCACCCACTTGCGTTGTGAGGATTGCTTCTCAGTAACAAAATCGAATAGTTCTCGGTCTGTTAGCTTTTCGAGTTGCTCGTAGTCTTTGCTTTCCATACACGTCTTAGTGATTTATCAAATATCCAAATTACTTGCACCCAGCGCATTACTTTCGATAAACGCACGTCTTGGTTCTACGTTATCGCCCATCAATGTAGTAAAAATCTCATCAGCAGCAATCGCATCATCAATTTGCACTTTCAACAAACGGCGCACTTTTGGATCCATGGTGGTCTCCCATAATTGCGACGGGTTCATCTCGCCTAGGCCCTTGTAACGTTGAATGTTGAGCGTATTTTTTGCTTCGTCTAGCAACCAATCTAGCGCTTGTTTGAATGTGCCTATGGCTTGCTCTTTTTCGTTACGTTTAATCAGCGCTCCCGTACCAATCAAGCCTTGCAGCATAGTAGATACTTTTAAGATTTGTCTGTAATCTCCACTACTTAAAAACTCGGCATCGATAACGCAGCACTGCAGGTTGCCATGCACGTATTTGTTCACTTCCAGCCTATAAGTGTTGGTTTCTGCATCAAACGCCACCAGCACCTCGCTACCCACGGCGCCCAATATGGGGCGCAATTGCTCAGCTACTTTATTAGCATTAGCCTCGTCGCTTAAATCAATTGCGCCTACATCCTGAATCGCACGTAACACGCTTTCGTCATACAGCGCGGCAATGCGGCGAATCACCGCTTCTGTAAGCACCATTTGTTTGGCGATTTCGCCTAACGGGTCGCCAGAAAGCACGCCTGCATTGGTTTTAGTATCAAGCTCTGCGCCTTTTAGCGCAGAATTAAGCAGGTAAATATCCAACTCTTGCTGATCTTTTAAATAGCGTTCATCTTTACCTTGTTTAACCTTGTATAACGGTGGCTGGGCGATATAAATATGGCCACGCTCTACCAGCTCGGTCATTTGGCGATAGAAGAAGGTGAGCAACAACGTGCGAATATGCGCGCCGTCCACATCGGCATCGGTCATGATGATAATGCGGTGATAACGTAATTTCTCTACGTTAAAATCGGCTTTACCAATGCTGGTGCCCAAAGCAGTAATAAGCGTAGCAATTTCTTGACTGCCCAATAATTTATCGAAACGCGCTTTTTCAACGTTTAAAATTTTACCTTTTAGCGGCAAAATGGCTTGGTTTTTACGGTCGCGGCCTTGCTTGGCCGAGCCGCCGGCAGAGTCACCTTCCACCAGGTAAAGCTCGCATAAGGCAGGGTCTTTTTCCTGGCAATCGGCCAGCTTGCCAGGCAAGCCCATAGTATCCATTACGCCTTTACGGCGGGTGATTTCACGCGCTTTACGCGCAGCTTCGCGCGC
>JANYGD010000132.1 GCA_025359405.1 Methylotenera sp.
CCACACGCACACAATCTTGCGCGAAGCCGCAAAATATCTAAATGACGACGGGATTTTGGTGGTAGAAATTGGCCACAATCGCGCTGCTTTGCTAGAAGCTTATCCTAAATTAGCGTTTACTTGGCTAGAAGTTGAAGCTGGAAATCAGTTTGTGTTTTTACTCACCAAAGAGCAATTGGTTTAAAACTAGCCTCTGCCGCGATTCCTGTCGCTCTTTTTTTGCATTTTGGGCGCCGTCAAATCGCTGGTTTGCCGCACACGCCTATTTTCAGATTTTCTAGGCACGGATTTTTTAGCTACTGCATCTGTTTTACCGCGATACGGCCTTACTTCGTTTTCAACCGTCTCACACGGCTTTCTGTCCAAGGCGCTCATTCTTTGCTTACGCACTTTTGGCATAAAAACTGTAGTGGCTTTGTCTTTTTCGCGCTGATTTAATTGGCGTAACGGTGTTTTAGGCACTTCCAAACCCGCCCATTCCAGCAGCTCCACCACCTGTTTTTGTTCTAGCTTGAGCATTTGCCCACGCTTAACGCGTGGTGGCAAATTTACAGGGCCAAAGCGCACACGCATAAGGCGGCTTACAGGTAACTGAAATGCTTCAAACAGCCTACGCACCTCGCGATTACGACCTTCTTTAATCACGACTTGATACCAATGATTCGCGCCCTCGCCACCCTGAGGGCTAATGCTGTCAAAGCTGGCAGGGCCATCTTCCAGCTCGATGCCTTGTGTCAGTTGCAGCAATTGGCCTTCGGTCAGCTCGCCAAAAATCCGCACCGCATATTCACGCTCAACTTCATATCTTGGGTGCATAAAACGATTGGCCAGCTCGCCAGAATTGGTAAAAATCAGCAAACCGCTGGTATTCATGTCTAGCCTGCCAATCGCAATCCACTTCCCTTGCTTGATACGTGGCAGTTTGTCAAACACGCTCGCGCGACCTTCTGGGTCGTCTTGGCTGACGATTTCGCCTTCTGGTTTATGGTAAATGAGTATTTGCGGCAAATCTGCCTCAAATGGCAAGCGCAGCGGACGGCTATCAAGCCGCACCACATCGTGCTGCGTCACGCCCGCACCTACTTTGGCAGTTTCACCATTTATAGTCACGCGGCCACTGGCGATGAGCTCTTCCATATCACGGCGCGAGCCTAAACCAGCCAGTGCCATGAGCTTATGCAAGCGCTGTGTGGGTTCTAGCGGCGCGTTTTCGTCAGTTTCTAATTTAGTGAAATTAGTTTTAGGTCTACGAGGAATTGCTTGTGGGTCGCGCTGCTGCTTAAAGGGACGTGCCATATGGATAACTTATGTGAGAAATGATTAATTTCAAAAGCGCATTTTACAGCAGTTACAGCTAAAGCCTGAATAAAATAAACAGTCTGGCTATTTAACTCTCGAGCGGAATTTCACTTTGCGCAAAATCATCCATCGCGGGCAATTCGGCTAACGAGCGCAAATTAAGGTCATCCAAAAAATGTTTAGTGGTCGCATAAAGTGAGGGCCTGCCTGGTACTTCGCGCTGACCGACCACGTCTATCCAATCACGTTCTTGCAGTTGACGCAT
This sequence comes from Methylotenera sp., assembly GCA_025359405.1. Classification (GTDB taxonomy): domain Bacteria; phylum Pseudomonadota; class Gammaproteobacteria; order Burkholderiales; family Methylophilaceae; genus Methylotenera_A. Next base: position 1,565 of record JANYGD010000132.1, read on the forward strand.
TACATTCGGGTTAACCGCAACGCCTCGTATTTGCTCAATATCACCGCGCGTCACTGGCTGGCGGTATGCAATAATGGCCAGCGTCTCCATCACCGCACGCGAGTATTTTGTTTGACACTCTGGACTCAAGCGCGCGATATATTCACTAAATTGTGACTTAGCTTGAAAGCGATAACCGCTCGCTACCTGCACTAATTCCAGCGTTCTGCCATCATTTTCTTGGGCCCAATCAAGCTTCAATTCATCCAGCAACATGCGCAAAGTGGTACGTTCCATGCGGCCTGCGAACAATTTGAGTATTTCATCCAAGCTCAATGGCTGACCAGCCGTTAGCAAGGCAGCTTCTAAAATCTGCTTCATCTCAATAATGTTGTCAGGCTCTTTCATGTTCACTCGCCCACATTGGCTTGCAGGTAAATCGGCGAAAATGCTTGTTGTTGCGTCATGCGAATCAAACCTTCTTTGGCCAGCTCTAAAATCGCTAAAAAATTCACCACAAGTTTAGCTAAACCATCAACAGAAATATCAAAGAGCTGCGAAAATTCCACCATGCCATCTGCCTTCAAGCGCCGTAAAATCTGGCTCATATGCTCACGTACCGAGAGTTCTTCCTTGCCAATTTTATGGTGAGAGTTCAATTTTGCGCGTTTAAGCACATTGCGCCACGCTTCTAGCAAATCATCCAGATTCACTTCGGGTAGTTTAATCTCAGAAATGTGCTGATAATAGGCAGCCGCAACTTGTATTTCTACACCCACTTGCGGCATAGCATCCAAGCGCTGCGCTGCCAATTTAATCGCCTCGTATTCCATCAAACGGCGCACCAACTCGGCACGCGGGTCATCTTCTTCAGCTATCTCAGCAGGTTTTGGCAACAACATGCGCGATTTAATCTCAATCAACATCGCCGACATCAACAAATAATCCGCCGCTAGTTCCAGCTTAATCACCTTCATTTTCTCCACATACACCATGTATTGCGCGGTAAGTTGCGCCATGGGAATATCGAGAATATCTAGATTGTGCTTGCGGATGAGGTAGAGCAGCAAATCGAGCGGACCTTCAAACGCCTCTAGATACACCTCCAGCGCATCCGGCGGAATGTATAAATCCTGCGGCAGCTCTGCAAGCAGCTCGCCTTTGATTTTGATTTCAAATGTCGTAAGTAACAAATTGCCGCCTTAAAAACCTATTTACCACAGTCACATACAGCGCAATGCCTTACAGCTATGCGCCTTACACTTACTTTTTAATGTCATTCTCGTATACTGAGTATAAAAAACCTATGGCTAAGTAGCCAAAAGCAACAAGACCAGCAAGTTGCCAAGATTGTATTGTGCCCCAAGCAGTTTTTATAGGCCAAGAAAGGTGGCCAGCGGATAAAACGCCCCACCCTGCTATCAGACAAGAGCCAATAAATATGAACTGATAAGTAAAAATAAACGGGTGCAGAACAAACTCACGCAAAAACTCTACGAAACTCTTCGGTTTTCGTAACATACCAAAAACTGCGTAGAGAATTAAACCATTAATTCCGAGAAAGAAGATAAGTCCCATATTAACGCTTAAGTGTAATTCAAACCCATCGCGTCCCTTACATCACGCATCGTCTCCCGCGCGAGTTTGCGGGCTTTTTCGCAGCCTTCGGCGACGATATTTTTCACTAAAGTTGGGTCTTCGGCATATTGTGCGGCGCGTTCCTGAATCGGTTTCAGTTCTTTTATCACCGCTTCTATCACCGGTTGTTTGCACTCTATGCAGCCTATGGATGCACCTTTGCAGCCGATTTGCACCCAATCTTGGATGGTTTGGTCGGAGTAAATTTCGTGCAATTGCCACACCGGGCATTTAGCCGGGTCGCCCGGGTCGGTACGGCGCACGCGCGCCGGGTCGGTCGGCATGGTTTTGATTTTTTTGGCGACGGACTCTAAATCTTCACGCAGCGAAATGGTGTTGTTGTAAGATTTCGACATTTTTTGGCCATCCAGCCCGGTCATTTTCGAGGCTGGCATCAGCTTGTACTCTGGCTCGACCAAAATCATTTTGCCGCCGCCTTCTAGATAACCAAGCAGGCGCTCTTTATCGCCCATACTCATGCCTTGTTGCTCTTCTATCAATGCGCGTGCAGACTCCAAGGCTTCTTCGTCACCGCTTTGTTGATAGGCATTGCGCATTTCTTTATACAGCGCACCTTTTTTTCCGCCGAGTTTTTTAATGGCGGCTTCGGCTTTTTCTTCAAAGCCAGTTTCTTTGCCGTAGATGTGGTTAAAACGGCGCGCGATTTCGCGCGTGAACTCAATATGCGGAACTTGATCTTCACCCACAGGCACTTGCGTGGCCTTGTAGATGAGAATATCCGCGCTTTGCAGCAATGGGTAACCCAAAAAGCCGTAAGTAGATAAATCTTTACTAGATAATTTTTCCTGCTGATCTTTGTAGGTTGGTACACGCTCTAGCCAGCCAAGCGGCGTAATCATGCTAAGCAGCGTAAATAACTCCGCATGTTCTGGAACGCGAGATTGAATAAAAATGGTCGCATTGGCAGGGTCAACGCCCGCTGCCAGCCAATCGATAACCATCTCCCACACGGATTCTTCGATGATTTCTGGTGTATCGTAATGCGTGGTAAGTGCGTGCCAATCTGCCACAAAAAACAAGCATTCATGCTCGTGCTGAAGCTTAATCCAATTTTTGAGTACACCGTTATAATGGCCAAGATGCAAGTTGCCCGTGGGGCGCATGCCCGATAAAACGCGTTCTACCGCCATAATTTACCTTAAAACCTAAAAAAATATTTTTGCTATTGTTGCCAAAGTTGCCATTACAAGCGGCCACATAATTTTATCAAGAATATGTGTGAATAGCAGGATTATTAAAATAATAAAGCCGTAGCGCTCAACTTGCGCATATTTAACCGCCAAATCGTGCGGCAACAAGCTCACTGCAATGCGCCCACCATCTAAGGGCGGCAGCGGAATTAAGTTAAGTACCATTAAAACCGTATTAGTTAAAATGCCTGCAGCGCCCATCAATGCTAGCGGTAGTGCGAAATTTTGCGGCGCAGTCACAGCAAATTTAATTACCATTGCCCACAAAAATGCCATTACCAAATTTGCACCCGGACCAGCCGCGGCCACCCAAAGCATATCGCGTTTAGGGTGGCGCAAATTCATAAAATTAACTGGCACGGGCTTGGCCCAACCAAAAAATATACCGCCAAAAAACATGGTTAGGCTAGGAATAAGCACCGTGCCGACGGGGTCAATATGTCGCAGCGGATTGAGTGAAATGCGGCCTAGTTTCTGTGCTGTCATATCGCCAAAATGGCGAGCAACGTAGCCATGCGCAGCCTCGTGCACAGTAATTGCAAATATCATGGGGATTGCAGAAACGGCGATTTTTTGTATGCCGTTGAGTTCGGTAAGCGCGTTTAAAAGTCCAAAAAAATCCATCGTTTTCCTTTTTTTATAATCTAAAGGGCGCCGCATTGCCAGCGCCTTGCCGAACCAATACTGGAGCAACTTCTGTCAAATCAATCACTGTTGTCAGCCCTGCGTGACTAATCGCAGAATCAATCACTAAATCGACAGAATGTTCGAGTCGATCACGAATTTCCCACGCTTCGTTGAGCGGCTCAACATCGCCCGGCAATTGCAAAGTCATACTCAACAGCGGCTCGCCAAGCTCATCCAACAAAGCCTGCACGACGGCATGATTTGGTACACGAATACCAACCGCGCTACGCTTTGGGTGTTGCAAGCGGCGCGGAACCTCGCGCGTAGCATTTAAAATAAACGTATACGCACCCGGCGTGTTAGCTTTAAGCAGCCGAAATTGACTGTTATCCACTTGCGCATAGACGCTCAACTCGCTTAAATTGCGACACACAAGCGTAAATAAATGGCTTTCATCCAAGTCGCGAATCTGGCGGATTTTATCTTGCGCATCCTTAAAACCCATCATGCAGCCCAAGGCGTAGCTTGAATCGGTCGGGTAAGCAATTACGCCGCCATCACGCAAAATTTCAACTACATGTTTAATCAGTCGTGGCTGTGGATTTTCGGCATTTATAACAAAATACTGTGCCATTTAATTCAGAGCCTTAATTTAATATCTTTTTAACAAAGGTACTTTGCTTCAGGCCAATCATCCCACACTGGCACACA
>JANYGD010000183.1 GCA_025359405.1 Methylotenera sp.
ACCCATTTGGGTTGGTGGATTGTGCTTGGTGGATTAGGCAGTTTTTTGCTTTGGGCTTCGTTTGCACCACTGGATAAAGGCGTTCCATTGAACGGCACGGTAGCTGTTGCAAGTAATAAAAAAGCCATTCAGCATGAATCTGGCGGAACAGTGGAAGCCATTCTAGTTAAAGAAGGCGATGTTGTAAAAGCGGGTGACGTGTTGGTGCGTATGAATAATGTCCAGGCGGGTGCGGATGCTGAAACGGCGCGGGTGCAATACATTGCGGCGCGCACCACGCAGGCGAGATTAACTGCGGAGCGAGATGGTAAAAATGACGTGGTGATGCCAAAGGAATTTTCGGATGCAAAAAGTGACCCGCGTGTGTTAGAAAATATAGCCTTGCAAAAACAAATTGCTCACTCACGCCAAGCAGCAATCCATAGTGAATTATCAGCAATTGATGAAAATATTGCGGGCTTAGAAACGCAAATGCATGGTTTGGAAGAATCTGTAACAAGCAAACAGGAGCAAAAAGCACTCGTAACAGAACAATTGGTCGGCATGCGCGATTTAGCCAAAGAAGGCTATATGGCGAACAATCGTGTGTTGGAGGCAGAGCAGAATTTGGCTGCAATTAACGCAAATATTTCGGAAGATTTAGGTAATATTGGCCGTTCTAAACGCCAAGTTGCTGAGTTAAAGATGCAGAAAATACAGCGTAATCAGGAGTATCAAAAAGAAGTAAGGACGCAATTATCAGAAGCGCAAAAACAAGCAGATACCCTACAAAATCAGCTTAAAGGCTTAGATAGACATGTACAAAATATAGACATTAAGGCGCCCGTAGCAGGCACGGTGGTAGGTCTGAACATATTTACTAAGGGTGCTGTTGTGGCAGCAGGTTTCAAGTTGATGGATATTGTGCCCATAGAAGACAGCTTGGTGGTAGAAGGGCAATTGCCAGTGCATTTGGTGGATAAAGTGTACCCAGATTTACCAGTAAGCATGATGTTTACTGCTTTTAATCGGAATAAAACACCTCGTATCCCAGGTGTAGTCACTAATGTTTCCGCAGACCGTTTTGTTGATGAAAAAACAGGTCAATCTTATTACAAAGTGACTAGCAAGGTAGCGCCCGAAGGCATGAAGATGATTTACAACCTTAAAATTCGCCCTGGCATGCCAGTTGAAATGTTTGTAATAACGGGTGAGCGCACGATGATGAACTATTTATTTAAGCCGATTTTTGATCGCCTTAGACTATCGATGTCTGAGGAATAAAACGTGCAGCTTACAAAAATAAGCCGTCTGCGGTTGCTTATGTTTTTTTTGACAGTATTTTCATCTATTGAAAATGCCAGCGCTTTAGGTTTGATGGAAGCCTATGAAGCCGCATTGGCAAACGACAGTATTTACCGCTCGGCCTTGCATGAAAACGAAGCAGGGCAACAATATAAAATCATTGGCCGTTCCAATTTATTGCCCAATATCTCGGCTAGTTATGTATATAACAGGATAGATTCAGATATTACGATTTTAGGCAGCGGGTTATCGAGAGAATTAACCCGTAACTACAATAGCGATACTGGCGTAATTCAATTGCGTCAGCCACTTATCAACATGGAAGGCTGGGCGCGCTATCGGCAAGGTAATTTGCAAACTGATTTAAGTGATAAACAATTAACGGTGCGTAAGCAAGAATTAATTCAACGTTTCTTTGGTCTTTATGCCAATGCGAATTATGCAGAAGATGTGCTGGCCTTGTCGCTGGCGCAGCGTGACGCATTTAAAAATCAGCAAGAAGCCAATAAATTGATGGCGGTGCGTGGTGAAGGCACTAAAACTGCTTTAATCGAATCGCAAGCTAAATTAAGTTTATCTGAAGCCCAAGTAATCGAGGCTCAAGAGGGCGTAACAGATGGTCACAATGCGCTAGCAGCAATGCTGGGTAAAGAAGTAACTACCTTGGATGCGCTGTCTGATAACTTTAATGTGCAGCCGTTAGAACAGTCTGATTATGAGACCTGGAAAAACATTGCGTTAGAAAACAATCCAGAAATAGCTGTGGAACGCGAAAATGTAGAATTGGCTTATCAAGAAATCAGACGTAACCGCGCAGGCCATGCTCCTCGTCTAGACGCGATTGCTAGTATTAGTAATAGTAAATCAGAGAGTGCATCCACGTTTAATCAAGAAATAGATAACAAAAGTATAGGCTTACAACTAAATATCCCAATTTATTCAGGTGGCTCAGTGACCGCATTGACAACCCAAGCTGAGGCTAACTATAAAAAAGCGCAAGACGATTTAGAGACGAAAACCAACGAGGTTTTACTAGATTTACGCAAACAACACAGCACGGTACTAAGTAGCACGCTAAAAATAGACGCACTTAAGCAATCGGTTTCATCAGCAGAACTATTGGTTATTGCGACTAAAAAAAGCTTGATTGGCGGCGTGCGTACCAACCTGGATGTGCTTGATGCACGTAAACAATTATTTGAAGCGAAACGCGATTTATCTTTAGCGCGTTATAACTACTTGGTAGCTTATATCAATTTAAAAAAAGCAGCAGGCACTTTAACTATGGCCGAGCTTGAAAAAATTGCACCTCATTTTACCCCTCAGCAACGTGTGGCAATGGAGAATGAGGGGTATTAAGATTCGCTTTATTAAGATGACACTAAAAATAAAAGTCCACAACCGTGGGCTTTTTTATTGTTTATCATGAAAGATTGGCTCAGAATTTGCTAAAATAATATTATGAATTCTACAAGGCCTAGCATGAAATCCCCTAGTAAAAACTCAGTGAAGTCTACTAGATTTAAAACTTTGCCCAAACTTACGCCGGTAAAACAGGCGTTACAAAACCATCTTATTTTTTCAAGCTTCAAGACCAACGGGGCTGCCACGCCACGTGATTGGTACAATGTAGCTGCGTATACGGTGCGTGATCATGTAGTGGAGCGCTGGGTCAAAACTGCCGATGCCTACTATGAGCATGACCCAAAACGCCTTTATTACCTATCGCTAGAGTTTTTAATTGGGCGCATGCTCACCAATGCTGCACTAAATTTGGGCATGAATAATGAATTAAGCGACGGTTTGGGTGCATTAGGCCATGATTTGGAAAATGTAGTTGAAATGGAAAACGATGCTGCGCTGGGAAATGGTGGATTAGGCCGCTTGGCAGCCTGTTTTTTAGACTCAATGGCGACCATGGATATTCCAGCAACAGGCTATGGAATACGTTATGAATACGGCATGTTTAAACAATCGATTGAAAATGGTCAACAAATAGAAAATCCTGATAATTGGCTGCGTTACGGCAATATTTGGGAGTTTCAACGACCCGAGGCGACCTATACCATTAAATTTTATGGGCACGTACTGCAGGTATTAGAACATAATACAACCACCCATCATTGGGTAGATGCTGAGCATGTGGTTGCCATGGCTTACGATGTGCCTGTGCCAGGTTATGACACAGAAACGGTGAATAATTTGCGCTTATGGTCGGCCAAAGCCACGCGTGAGTTTGATTTGCACCAATTTAACGATGGCAATTACGAGCGCGCAGTTGAGGAGCGCGTAGACACTGAAACCATATCAAAAGTGTTATACCCGAATGATGCTTCGGCGTCAGGCCGTGAACTCAGGCTAAAGCAACAATATTTCTTTGTGTCGGCTTCCATTCAAGACATTTTGCGTCGCTTTTTAAGCACGCACGAGATGAAAAAACCTGCAGATTGGGCTTTGCTGCCAGAAAAAATCGCCATTCAACTCAATGATACTCACCCTGCCATTGGTGTGGCAGAGATGATGCATCAATTGGTTGATACGCATCATTTAACTTGGGATTCGGCTTGGGGACTAGTCACTAAAATTTTTGCATATACCAACCACACCTTGTTGCCAGAAGCCCTAGAAACCTGGTCTATAGAGCTTTTCGGTGCTTTATTGCCGCGCCATTTAGAAATTATTTTTGAGATTAATCAGCGATTTTTAACCATGGTCAATCACCAGTTTCCAGGCGATACTGAGTTAATCAAACGCGTGTCGATTATTGGCGAAACAAACGGCCGTCGCGTGCGTATGGCACATTTGGCGGTTGTTGGCAGCCATACAGTAAATGGCGTTGCGGCGCTGCATAGTGAATTGCTTAAAACCACTTTATTTGCCGATTTTCACAAAATTTACCCCAATAAATTCACTAACATTACTAACGGAATCACGCCGCGCCGCTGGCTAAATCAGGCCAATCCAGCGTTAACAAGTCTAATTTCAAAAGCGATTGGTGATGGTTTTCAGAAAGATTTAACAAAATTAAAAAAACTAACGCCGCTGGCGGATGACAAAGACTTTCGCAAAGCGTTTCGTGCCGTGAAAGAGGTTAATAAACGGCGCTTGGCTGCAAAAATTAAATCGCACACTGGCATTAACATTAACCCCAATAGCTTGTTTGATGTACAGATTAAGCGTATTCACGAATATAAACGCCAATTGCTCAACGTGTTGCACGTGATTACGCTGTATAACCGCATTCGTCATAGCCAAGATGGTGATAAGTTAAACATCACGCCGCGCACGGTGATATTTGGCGGCAAAGCTGCGCCTGGCTATTGGATGGCTAAGCAAATCATTCGCTTGATTAACGACGTGGCCGCGGTGATTAATGACGATCCTGCAGTGGGTGAGCAATTAAAAGTGGTGTTTTATCCAAACTATGATGTTTCAGCCGCCGAAATTCTGTTCCCCGGCAGCGATTTATCTGAGCAAATTTCCACCGCAGGCACGGAGGCCAGCGGCACCGGCAATATGAAAATGGCGCTAAATGGCGCGCTGACTATTGGCACGCTCGATGGCGCCAATGTGGAAATTATGGAAGAAGTGGGCGAAGACAATATCTTTATTTTTGGCCTAACCACGCCGGAAGTGGCGCAGACTAAGGCGAATGGCTACAACCCGTGGGATTATTACCACAATAATACCGAGCTAAAAGAAGTGCTGGACATGATTGCCGGCGGCTATTTCTCGGTGGAAGAGCCTGACCGTTATCAAGCGATTTTTGATAACTTATTACAAAAAGGCGATAACTATTTATTGTTGGCGGATTACGCTAGTTATATTGCCATGCAAGA
>JANYGD010000194.1 GCA_025359405.1 Methylotenera sp.
TGTACCATGGCCTTCGTATATTCCCCAACCAACCCATCCGTCCCAGTTGGGTTCGGAAGAAGCATCGCAGCGCTTAAGATCAAGTGCACCAAGTGTTGCATCGTAAAACTGTGCGGCACGTACTATGTTATTGCTACCTAAGCAAATGTAAGTGAACATATGAAAGTGCTCAAAAGGACAGCTCAAGTTGATTCTTCATACAGATTATTCCAACATCACCATGCGGTTTCGTGGACAAGATAATGTGAGCTTCTGGCTGATTTTAGGCAGCTGTGCTTCGGTATTTTCAGTGTTGGAAAGCACCATGGACAATAGCTGGCTGCCAACTGCAAGCTCGATTTTACTAGTTGCGCCGTGGTATTGAATATCAACCACTTCGCCAGCCACTTTCAGCACATTTTTTTGATTCGAAAGAATACTAATATATTCGGGGCGAATCGAAAATGGTTGATTATTACCAGTAATTTGCAGTGCTAAATCACTGTTTATAATGTTCGAAGTGCCAACAAAATCGGCCACAAAGCTGGTTTTTGGCTGGGTGTAGAGGTTGCGCGGGCTATCAACTTGCTCGATTTTGCCACGGTTAAACACCGCCACGCGATCGGACATCGAGAGTGCCTCGCCTTGATCGTGTGTGACGTAAATAAAAGTAATGCCGAGTTTTTTGTGCAGCGTTTTAAGCTCAAGCTGCATTTGTTCGCGTAGCTTTAAATCCAGCGCACCTAGTGGCTCATCTAGCAATAACACGCGCGGCTGATTCACCAAAGCCCGCGCCAATGCTACACGCTGGCGTTGCCCACCCGATAGTTCACCTGGCTTGCGTTTACCATATTCTGCCAGTGCGACTTGTTCTAAAGCTTGCTCGGCACGCTTGTAAGCTTCAAGTTTTGCGATACCTTTTACATGTAAACCATAAGCCACGTTATCCAGCACATTCATGTGTGGAAACAGTGCATAATCTTGAAATACCGTGTTTACTTCGCGCTCGTACGGCGGCGCGCCTGCAGCCTCTTTACCAAAAATTTTGATGCTACCAAAGCTTGGTTGTTCAAAGCCCGCAATCAAGCGCAAACAGGTGGTTTTGCCCGAGCCGCTTGGCCCGAGCATGGAGAAAAATTCGCCTTCCGCGACCGAAATAGTGACATCATCAACCGCCTTTACAGCTCCGTAATGGCGGCTGACGGCGGAAAACTCAACTGCAGCAACCATAGGCCAGAACTAGCGTCCGCCCATGATGGAGATATAGTCTTTGGTCCAGCGGCTATAAGGCACGCAACCTTCTTTGAGTGAGCATTTAGCTTGTGGGGTTCTCCAGAATTTAATCTCTGTGTAACGCGCAAAACCATTATCTGCACAGAAATCGCTACCACCTGGTGCTTTGGCTTTGCACGCAGTTGGCACGACAGGGTTAGAGCCAAACCATTCCGCCACGCCAGATTGTGTGGCAGGGCTAAGTGAGTGCTCAAGCCATTTGTAGGCACAATTGGGGTGTTTTGCGCCAGTCGCCATCATGGTAGTATCTGCCCAGCCAGTCGCGCCTTCTGCTGGAATGACAGAAGCAATGGGTTGTTTATCCGTTTTTGAGGCATTGACTTGATACGGCCATGCGCCAGAAGCCACAACACCTTCTTTTTTGAAATCCGTCATTTGCACGGTCACATCATGCCAATATCTGTGCGTTAAGGTTTTTTGTTGGCGCAGTAATTTCAACACCGCCGCATATTGTTTTTCGTTGAGTTCATACGGATCTTTAATGCCTAGTGACAGATCTTTCGTCATTAAGTATAGCGCTGCATCGGCAATATAAATTGGGCCATCGTAAGCTTGAATGCGGCCTTTATTGGGTTTGCCATCAGGCAGATTTTGCGGCTCAAACACCACAGACCAAGAGGTTGGTGCAGTTTTAAAGGTGTTGGTGTTATACATCAACACGTTTGGACCCCATTGGTATGGTACGCCATAATGCTTGCCGCCTACGGTATGCCAGGGCGCGTTCTGCAGGCGGCTGTCCACGGTGTTCCATGAAGGTACAAGCGCGGTGTCAATCGACTGTACTTTTTTCCCAGCGACTAACCTTAAACTCGCGTCGCCCGATGCAGTCACTAAGTCATAGCCACCTTTGTTCATTAGTGAAACCATTTCATCAGAAGTTGCCGCAGTTTTTACATTCACTTTGCAACCAGTTTCTTTTTCGAAACCGGTTACCCAGTCATAATTTTTATCCGATGCACCACTCTCTAAATAGCCTGGCCACGCGACCACATCCAGCTTGCCCTCACCAGCGCCTACTTTCATCGTATCCGCATGAGCGTTACCGATGCCGATTACTAGCGCTGCCAATAGCGCCTGCTTAATATAAATTGAACGCATTTTGAACCTCCCAAGAAAGTGATAAACTCAAATAATATCGAAAAGCAAAACAGTACTAAAATTAAAGCAAATTGATATTAATTACAATAGCATTGTTTTCTTAAATTGGACAGGCGGCAAGAGCCATTTAGATTATTTTTCTAGAGCCAATTGGGAGCTTCACTTTTTTAATCTTTGGCTTCGATGAGCTGCAGAGCGAAACCTTCTTTTACTTCCTCCATCACAATGTAACTACGCGATTCCTGTGCGCCGGGCAGGGTAAGTAAAATATCACCTAATAATGTTCTATAGTCGGCCATTTGCGCGATACGTGCTTTGATTAAATAATCGAAATCACCAGAGACTAAATGACACTCTAAAACGCTTGGAAGCTTAAGAATTTCCTGCTTGAATTTGCTGAAAATCGCACCAGACTTTGTTGAGAGCTTGAGTTCTACAAATACCAATAAGCCCAAACCCAGTGCATGCGGATCTAGCCGCGCGTGATAACCTAAAATCACGCCTTCTTTTTCTAAGTTTTTGACGCGTTCACCACAAGGTGTGACAGATAAGCCCACGCGCTCTGCAAGCTCAGTTACTGGTATGCGCGCGTCATCTTGCAACACGGCTAAAATTTTCATATCAATACGGTCTAGTTCGCGCACTGCGTGGGTACGAATTCGCATGATTTTTTGCCTTAATAAGTATTAAATCTATTATGCAGCTAAAATTTAGAAAATAACAACTATAAATCTATAAAAATAAGTGTTTATATTCTGTAAAAAGTATTTATTAAGATAATGATGCTGATTAATTAACAATAGACTATGCTTATTATTTTGAATTGCAAAGGCTGTTATGAGGGTACTTGTCTTGGGGTCGGGCGTCGTGGGTGTTACTAGCGCGTATTATTTGGCGCAAAAAGGCTTCGATGTCACAGTAATAGATCGCCAACCTGCAGTTGGGTTGGAGACTAGTTTCGCCAATGCAGGGCAAATATCGCCCGGTTATTCTGCGCCGTGGGCAGCACCTGGTGTGCCGATGAAGGCACTAAAATGGTTGTTTCAGCGCCATTCGCCACTTGCGTTGAAGGCGGATTTCACCCTGTGGCAAATAGAATGGACGCTGAAATTATTACGAAATTGTACCGCTAAGCGCTACGACACCAACAAAGAACGCATGGTGCGGCTGGCGGAATATAGTCGCGATTGCATCGGCGAGTTGCGCGCAAATACGGGCATTGCTTATGAAGGCCGCACAAAGGGCACTTTGCAAGTTTTCCGCACGCAAAAACAGCTTGATGCTGAAGCAAAAGACATTGCCGTGCTTGGACGTTTAGGAGTTCCGTTTGAGTCGCTTGACCCCGATGGCTGCGTGCTTGCCGAGCCGGCGCTAGCCAAGGTAAAAGATCAACTGTTGGGCGGCTTGCGTCTGCCGCACGATGAAACGGGCGATTGCCAATTATTTACGACTAACTTGGCGGCGGAAGCGCAAAAACTCGGTGTGAAGTTTCGCCAAGACGTGAACATAAATCGTTTAATCACCAGCAATAACAAGTTTTTTGGCGTAGAAATTACGACAGAAACTGGTACTGAAATCTTGCATGCTGATCAATACGTTGTCGCGCTCGGCAGTTACACGCGCCAGCTCATGCAGGGTTTAGGTTTGCAAATTCCCGTGTATCCGGTCAAGGGTTATTCGCTCACGGTTCCTGTTATTAATGCCGCTGCCGCGCCGATTTCAACGGTGATGGACGAGACTTACAAAGTCGCGATTACGCGCTTTGACGATAGAATTAGAGTAGGTGGCATGGCAGAGCTGGCAGGCTTCGATTTAAGCCTGAACCCACGTCGTCGCGAAACTTTGGTGATGGTGCTAAATAGCTTATTTCCAAATGGTGGCGATGTGTCAAAATCACTCTTTTGGACAGGCTTGCGCCCGATGACGCCAGACGGTACGCCGATTATTGGCAAAGTGGCGGAGACCTATAATAATGTGTGGCTCAACACTGGCCACGGCACGCTGGGCTGGACTATGGCATGCGGCTCAGGACAAATACTAGCGGATTTGATGACCAACCAAAAACCTGCGATTCAAAGTGACGATTTAAGCTTAAGCCGTTACAATTAACTATGTCTCGCCCAGCCATCGCCCACATCCGTTTAGACGCGTTTCGCCATAATTACCGCGTTGCCAAGCAATTGCATGGCGGCAAATCGCTTGCGGTGATTAAAGCCAATGGCTACGGCCATGGCGCGGTGCAATGCGCGCAGGCAATAGCAAATGAAGCCGATGGCTTTGCCGTGGCGTGCTTGGAAGAGGCCTTGCAACTACGCCAAGCAGGTATTAAAAATCCAATTTTGTTGCTAGAAGGTTTTTTTGAAGTCGCGGAATTGCCTGAAATTGTCACCAATGATTTGTGGATTGTTGTTCACGCACAATGGCAAGTAGAAATTTTACTCGCGGCAAAGCTCGCAAAACCGCTGTACATTTGGCTAAAAATGGATAGCGGCATGCATCGCGTCGGCTTGCCGCCTGCCGACTACCCCCTAGCATTGATGCGGCTTAGTGGGCATGTTAGTGTAGAAAAAATTGTAGCCATGAGCCACTTTGCTAATGCGGATAATCTAAGCAGCGAGCACACCAAGCAGCAAATTGCACTTTTTCAGCAAACTATAAAAGGTTTGGAAACCGCAGATATTAGCCTAGCCAATTCGGCCGCCATTCTTGGCTGGTCGCAAGCCAAAGCGAGTTGGTCGCGGCCAGGTATTATGCTTTATGGTGCAGATCCACTCATGACAGCCGCCACAAAATTGCGACCTGTGATGCAACTTAACTCAAAAATCATTTCAATTCGCCACATTAAAAAAGGTGAATCAATTGGTTATGGCAGTATATTCACCGCCGAGCGCGATACTGTGGTCGGCGTGGTTGCTTGCGGCTATGCAGATGGCTATCCACGGGCTGCAACAGACGCTTCTGCGGCGGTAGATGGCGTGATGACACATTTAATAGGGCGTGTATCGATGGATATGCTATTTGTCGATTTAACCGACATTCCGCAAGCTAAAATCGGTTCAAATGTTGAATTATGGGGCGATCAGGTGTTAGCTAACGATGTTGCAAAAGCAGCAGGGACAATTGCTTATGAATTGTTTTGTAATACTAAACGCGTACAATTTAAATATTCTGATAATTAAAAAAGGTTTTTCAAATGAAAGTAATCCAAACCCCAAACGCCCCAGCCGCCATCGGCCCATATTCGCAAGGCATCGTTGCGGGTGATTTACTATTCACCTCAGGGCAAATTCCGCTACGCGCAGATGGCACGCTGAACGATGGTGATATTACCGAGCAAACCACGCAAGTGTTGGCGAATTTAAAAGCAGTGATTGAGGCCGCAGGTGCGAGCTTAAACAAAGTAGTTAAAACCACTGTGTTTTTAAAAAATCTGGATGATTTTGTTGCCATGAATAAAGTGTATGGCGAAACCTTTGGCAGCCACACACCAGCGCGCGCTACCGTGCAAGTCGCCAAATTGCCGCGAGATGTATTGGTGGAAATTGAAGCGATTGTTTCACTAACCTAAAACCCTATGGAAAAGAACAGGCTGGAAGCCTTTAGCGACGGTGTAATCGCCATTATCATCACCATTATGGTGCTGGAGTTGAAAGTGCCGCATGGCAGTGATTTTGCTTCAATCAAACCATTATTACCCGTGTTTCTAAGTTACGTGCTGAGTTTTGTTTATGTGGGCATTTACTGGAACAACCATCATCACATGTTGCAGACAGCAAAGCATGTCACGGGTGGCATATTGTGGGCGAATTTACACTTACTTTTTTGGCTGTCACTATTCCCTTTTGTCACTGGCTGGATGGGCGAGAATCACTTTGCAGCGATGCCATCGGCCTTGTACGGGCTTGTATTGTTAATGGCCTCCATTGCTTATTTCATACTGCAAAAGTCGATTATTGCAAGCCAAGGTGAAAACTCTTTGCTGGCCAAAGCGATTGGGCGTGATTGCAAGAGTAAATTATCGTCATTGCTTTATGCTGCGGGCATTGTGGCGGCATTCTATTCACCAATACTCTCAGGTTTCATTTATGCTTCAGTTGCCTTGATGTGGTTAATTCCAGATAGCCGCATTGAACGTGTTGTTGGTCAATAATTATAGCGAAAAGGAGCAGGGTCATCGACTTCAGCACTTTTAAAGAAATGGAGTTTCCCAGGCACGGTCATATTGTTTATATTCTTTGCTATATTCGCACTGAAGGATCAGATCCTATACCATTCTATGTAGGTTAAAGCTCTCGGCATGTGGGACGTTTCGGGGACTACATTTCAGGAAAATTTTCAGCCTCTACTAACTTTAAGGTTGGTGAGGCGGTGAAATATTTGAGAGATAATGTGTATCGTGTTGTCATTAGGTTTGATGAAGTAGACAACCGAAAAGTAGAAGAAAAACGCATTCTTCAAAATTTACGTGGCACGTTTCGATTGCTAAATGATTTGAAAGGCTACGATTACAACAAATCTAATGAAAGAGATGAAAGACAAAATATCCAGCAGTTCGTTGACCAAATCCTTGAGAACCCTTATAGAATGGAACCTAAAATGAGTACAAAGGGGAGTACCGATTTGCCTATACCTGAACAAATCAAACAAATATGTAAAAAGTTGGTTTTCAATGGTGAGGCAATCACAAGACAGAATATTCTCCGAGAAGCGAAGAAGCTTGACATCAATGAAAGATCAGTTCAACCAGCTGATTATTGCAATAATAAAAAAACTGGAGATTGGTCTAAGCATTCTTTTTTACATTGGGAAGAAAAAGGCAAATATACACTAATTCAATAGCAAGTATACGGTGTGAATTGATGTTTATTTGCACAACCCCTACTTAGCCTGCCAAATCACATAAATCTTTTTTACCGCTTCTAGCGTTTCCCAAGTACCTTTAAAACC
>JANYGD010000068.1 GCA_025359405.1 Methylotenera sp.
GAAGTTTCGGTAAGCAATTTAAACGCACAATTAATCGAGCTAAATCGTTTGCGTGGATTAACTTTGCATCAAATTGCCGTGCTCACAGGTGTGCTCGATTTAAAACTGGAAACTGGCGATATTCGTAAGTTGCCATTACCCCCAAGGCCGCCAGCAGGCTTGCCTTCCGCCTTGTTGGAGAACCGCCCAGATGTTCGTCAAGCGGAACAAGCGCTCATCGCAGAAAATGCTCAAATCGGTATTGCTAAAGCCGCGTTGTATCCAAGCATTAGCCTCACTGGCAGCTTGGGTGGCGAGAGTTTGGAGTTGGGCGATATTTTAAAAGCGGGTGCGCGTATTTGGACATTTGGTTTAGGTTTAGATTTACCCATTTTCGATTCAGGTAAGCGTAAATCACGCGTAGAACAAGCCAGTGCACGCCAAAAACAAGCTTTAGCACAATACCGAACCTCAATTCAAAATGCATTTAGAGAAGTGAATGATGCGTTAATCACAAGGCGCTTAGATGCAGAACGTGAGCAAGCTTTGATGCAGAGCGAGGCTTCGGCCAAAAAAGCGCTGACCGTGGCAGAGAACCGCTATAAATCAGGCTATTCGGCTTATTTGGAAGTGCTGGATGCACAACGTGTACATAACGATGTTTCACTCGCGGTTGTTCAGGCGAAGCAGGCGACTTTTTTATCGACAGTAGAGTTATTTAAAGTGCTGGGTGGCAATTGGCTAGGCAATAATTCAGAAGATGAGCCGAAAAGCGAATGATTAGAATGGAAAGGCAATTTTTATCCAATCATCACGAGATTCAATTGGCTCACCAAGCAAGGCGCGTTTAGGCGAGCCAGCAATGCTCACCGCATAGTGGGTATTTTCTCGGTAATTCATTTTGGGCAATATCATGCTTGCAATGTCAGATAAGCCAGCTTCAATAGGCAAATAGATGCCAGAAAACAAGCCTATATCTACAGTATTGGCAATATTTTTTGTACCTATTTTAGTGGCTGGGTCTATTTCAGATTCGGTATTAGAAAAAACTTCGTCGGCGCGTATTTGTCGCAATTGCACCCAAGTTGGCTGGTGAGAAATAATTTCGACGCCGACCCTTAATTGATTGCCCTGCGTTGGTTTAACTGAGCGAATCATGCCAATGATAATTTTGCTCGGATCCCCCTCAATATTTAACCCAATCAGCTTATCTGGTCTAGCCAAAATATTGGCGTATTTATTAACGCGCGTTCCTAAGCCACGTGGGCTTTCATCGGTGATAATCCAGGTGTCGAGCGAGCCACTATTTGGGGATAAATTACTGGTTTGCCTTAACACGGTATGTGCCCTTAAGCGATCATCTAATGACTTGCCGTCTCGAGATAATCTTAAACCGCTGCTGATTTGGTTAGCTTGATGTACTTGGTTGCAAATAGCAACAATACCCGCATTTACTCTAGCGGTTTTTGAGCTGGCTTTTCTGCCGAATTTACGACGCTGCCGAACGTGACCGGTTTTTTTCCATTCATCGAGCAGAATTAACAGAGTTTCATTCAGTTTTTTTGCATTATCAATTTTTGAGAAGGCTAAACTTTGTGGAATTTCACCACGATCGGACACTGTAATCGCAATAGATAATTGTTTTTCCAGTTCGTCCAGCTCCCAATAACGGCAGCTATTGTTCGGCTCAAAATCGCGCATACGTTTTGCGGCGTTATCTTTCTCTAAATCAATATAAAATAAATATTGCTCAGGGGTATAAATGTTGCTGATGTGTGAGCGCGTTAGCAACGTGTTTAATATGCGCGTTGCGATTTCAACCTGATATTTTTGCAAACCTGTTTGCGCGAGTTGCCCGAGCATATAAGTTTGCACAAAATGGGCGGCAATGGTGGTAGAGGGTTCTAAATTAAACAATTCTACCGTTTCATTTAATAACATTTTTTGCGTTGCAATGCGATACAGTAGATTAATTTGTAGCCACACCTTAGCAGGTGGATTGGTTTGGCTAAATAGCCGCCACTTAATCATATTAAATGCGCTATTGAGCGCACGTGCAATGATAATTGCAGGCAGGCCAGCCTCTGGCTGAATATTATTTTCGGGCTTAGTTTTATTATTATCAAAGATTTTTTCGATAATTTTAAGGTGAACAATATACGATTGCCGACAGTAACTATAGCAAGTCTCGCAAATACTCGCTTCTAGCTCGGGTTTCATGTTTCCCATATGAGAGAACTGGATGGAAAGTTTTTCTAAACGTGCCTGATTAAGCGCCTCAAGTTCGATGATTAAATCAAGTTGTTGCTGGGTGCTAAGAACATCATCGCCCTCGGTTTGGTTGACTATCAGACCTAAATGTTTGGTAGAAGATTGCAACGCCGCAAGGTCATCCAGTTCTGCTAGATCGCTCACCCACGCAGTGAGTTTGTTGCTTTTTTTTGAAGCGGCCGAACCTAATAGCTGTTGAATAATTTTTTTCATCAGAGATATAACGATTGCGCAATGGTGTATTTAAAATAGCTTAACATGCTTAGCAAATATAATTATAAACCATTGAGTAATCAATACATATTTAACAATTTATAAACATTAATAATTGTCAAAATCGTTCATCCAATTGCATCTCAGACTTGATGCGCGCATGTTAAAATCACACTTTATAATTGTAAAGTCATTCATTCATGATAGTTCGTACCCGTTTTGCGCCTAGTCCTACTGGTTTTTTACACATCGGTGGTGCGCGCACCGCGCTATTTTCTTGGGCTTACGCCAAAAAGTATCATGGCAAATTTATTCTGCGCATTGAAGATACCGATGTTGAGCGCTCGACCCCAGCGGCGGTGCAAGCCATTATGGATGGCATGCAATGGCTGGGCTTAGATTACGACGAAGGTCCGTTTTACCAAATGCAGCGTATGGATACTTACAAAAAAGTGCTGCAAACCATGCTGGATGCGGGCACAGCTTATTATTGCTATTGCAGTAAAGAAGAATTAGAAATCTTGCGCGAAAGCCAAATGCAGCAAGGCCTGAAGCCTAGGTATGACCGGCGTTGGCGGCCAGAAGCAGGTAAGTCATTACCGAGTATTCCACACAATATTTCACCAGTAGTACGCTTTAAAAATCCGCAAACGGGCGTGGTGACTTGGGATGATTTGGTGAAAGGTCGCATCGAAATTGCCAATGCTGAAATGGACGATTTGATCATCGCACGCGCTGATGGCACGCCGACTTATAATTTTTGTGTGGTGGTTGATGACTGGGAAATGGGCATCACGCAAGTGATTCGCGGCGATGACCATGTGAATAATACGCCGCGTCAAATCAATATGCTCAATGCGCTTGGCGCCACCATTCCACAATATGCACATTTGTCCATGATTTTAGGTGATGACGGCCAAAAGCTATCCAAACGTCACGGTGCAGTGAGCGTGATGCAGTATCACGATGACGGCTATTTGCCAGAGGCGGTGCTGAACTATTTGGCGCGTTTGGGCTGGAGCCACGGCGATGCGGAAATTTTTAATATGCAGCAATTTTGCGAGTGGTTCGATTTAGACCACATTACGCCATCTGCTGCGCAATTTAATACCGAAAAACTCAATTGGCTAAACGCGCATTATATTAAAGAGGCTAATATTGACGAGCTTGCCAGCGATATTGCAATTAGGCTTGCTAAAACCGGTGTAGAAGTAAAATTGCAGCCGAAATTGCAAGATGTGCTTGGTTTGTACCGCGAACGCGCCAATAATTTAAATCAACTCGCGCGCGACATTGCTTATTTTTACGCGTTGCCGCAAGCTAACGTAGTAGATGTTGAAAAGTACATTACTGATGACATTTTGCCGCAACTAATAACTCTTAAAAAGAAACTTGCTGACTTTGATTGGGGGCGTGATGATGGGGGGGCAGTCGATGTTGGTATGCTAATTTCGAATATGGTAAGAGACAGTAATAATCTTACCTACCCTAAAATTGCCATGCCGCTACGCGTGATGCTCACAGGCACTACACAATCACCTAATATTGATGCGGTCATGCGCATTTTGGGCAAAACCGAAACGCTTGCCAGAATGGAAAAATATTTAAATCAAAAAAAACAGTAATTGGTACTTGAAAAGCGAACAAAAAGGCGCAATGATAGTCGTACACAAGGCAGAACTGGCTTTAGCTGAAATTATTTAGCGAGCTACTCCAATTTTATTAAAACTACAAGGAGCACAATATGAATAACAAAGGACAAATGCTACAGGATCCCTTCCTAAACGCCCTCAGAAAAGAACACGTACAAGTGTCTATTTATCTAGTGAACGGCATCAAGTTGCAAGGCCAAGTTGATTCATTTGATCAGTATGTCATTTTACTTAAAAATACCGTGACACAAATGGTGTATAAGCACGCTATTTCTACCATAGTGCCTGCTCGCGCCGTCAGCATGGCGTTGCCTGAGCATTCGGAAGAATAAGCTTGTCAATTAGACCCTCTGGTTACGGCGAAAACACCTTAGCGAATCCATCTGTCTTAACCGCCGCACCTGATGGTGCGGTAGTGTTGGTTAGTGTAGATTTCGGCGAGCCAGATTATGCAGAAAGCTTGCACGAATTGCGTCAATTGGTGACATCAGCGGGCATGCAAGTGCGCGCCACGGTCGAAGGCAAGCGAAGCACCCCAGATGCAAAATTTTTTATTGGCAGTGGCAAAGCCGATGAATTAAAAACGATGCTTGAAGCTAGCGAAACTAAGCTAGTTGCTTTTAATCACGATTTAAGCCCGTCGCAACAGCGCAATTTAGAGCGCTTTTTGCAAGCTAAAGTGTTGGATAGAACAGGTTTGATTTTAGATATTTTTGCACAACGTGCAAAAAGCCACGAAGGTAAGCTACAAGTTGAACTGGCACAACTAGAGCATTTATCGACAAGATTGGTGAGAGGCTGGACCCACTTGGAGCGTCAAAAAGGCGGCATTGGTGTACGCGGCGGCCCTGGCGAAACGCAACTAGAGATGGATAGACGTATGTTGCGTGATCGCGTTAAACAATTGCGCGAGAAACTAGCCAAGCTCAAGCAACAGCGGGGCATGCAGCGCAGAGCACGTAAACGCTCAAACGCAATGACGGTGTCATTAGTCGGTTATACCAACGCAGGAAAATCCACATTATTTAATCGCTTAACGCAATCTGGCGTGTATGCGGCAGATCAGTTATTTGCAACGCTGGATACCACATCGCGCAAAATGTATCTGGGTGATGATTATCATTCTGGTGGCGGCACGCTGGTTATTTCTGACACGGTTGGCTTTATTAAGCATTTACCAACAACGTTGATTGAAGCGTTTGGTGCTACTTTGGAAGAGGCGGCACAAGCAGATTTATTGATGCACGTGGTAGATGTGGCCAGTACCAATCGTGAGGCGCAAGTCGCCCAAGTGAACCATGTTTTGCATGAGATTGGTGCGGCCAACGTGCCGCAAATATTGGTACTAAACCAAATTGATAGGCTAGATAATGACGCAGGTTATGAGCGCGATGAATATGGTAGAATTTGCAAAGTGCGCGTATCCGCCAGGACTGGCGCTGGCATTGAGTTTATCAAGCTGGCTTTATTGGAGCATCAGCAGTTATTAAAAAAATTAAGCACAGAAGAAAGTGCATATGCATAACCTTAGTTTTAAATATATTTCGGAGTTTTAAGCATGATTAAGTTCCCTGGCTTTGGTCAACGTAACAATGAAGGCCCGCCTGATTTAGACGAAGTGTTGCGCGATTTAAGTCAAAAAATTAATAATCTTTTTGGCAAAAAAGGCAGTGGCAATGACGGTAATCGCACTTCCGAAGGCGATGGTAAAGGCTTCGATTGGCCGATTATCCCTATTTTGGCGTTGATTATTGGCATTTGGATGGCGACTGGCTTTTATATTGTCGACCAAGGCTCACTTGGCGTGGTGCAGCGTTTTGGTGCTTATGTCGACTCGACTGAGCCTGGTCCGCGCTGGCATTGGCCGTTTCCAATTGAATCAGTCAATGTGGTGAATATGGAGCAGGTGCGCCGCTTGGAAGTGGGCTACAGAACCAACGGCGAAGGTACCGGTGGCAAAACTAAAGTGCCTAGAGAAGCCTTAATGTTGACCGAAGATGAAAACATTATCGATTTACAATTTGCGGTGCAATACAAACTTAAAAATGCCAAAGACTATTTATTTAACAATCGCTCAACTGACGATGCAGTGATGTCGGCGGCCGAAACCGCGATTCGCGAAGTGGTAGGCAAAAGCAAGCTAGATGACTTATTGCAAAAGGGTTTGGCAGACACCTCAGAGCGTATGCAAGCGATTTTGGATAGTTATAAAGCGGGTGTCACCATTACCAGCGTTTCGCTGCAAAGTGCGCAGCCGCCCGAGCAAGTTCAAGAGGCGTTTGAGGATGTGAACCGCGCCAATCAAGACTATCAACGCCAAATTAACGAAGGCCAAGCTTATGCTAATGATGTGATACCGAAAGCGCGTGGTAATGCCTCGCGCTTGAGTGCAGAGGCGGCGGGTTACAAGCTTAAAGTGGAAAACGAAGCCAAAGGTAACGCTAGTCGTTTCGAGCAAATTTTGACTCAATATAACAAGGCGCCAGAAGTGACGCGTGAGCGTATTTACTTGGATGCGCAAGAACAGATTTTATCGAGTACCAGCAAAGTGATTGTTGACCAAAAAGGCGGTAGTTTGCTGTATTTGCCGCTTGATAAATTGATGGCGACAACCAATGCAACACCAACAAACACGCCGGCCGCAGCGGCCGCTAGTAGTAAAGAAGTTGACGTAAATACTGACCAATCGCGCGATGTGACGCGCAGCCGCGAAAGGGATAATCGCTAGTTAGCGAAAGAGAAGCTATGAAAAATATTGGAATAATCTTAGTTGGATTGATTGTAGCGCTGGTGTTATTAAGCATGTCAGCTTTTATAGTAGATCAGCGCGAATATGCCTTGGTGTTTAGGTTGGGCGAAATTGTGTCGGTTAAAAAAGAGCCTGGCCTGTATTTCAAAACGCCTTTAGTGGAGGACGTCAAGTATTTTGAGAAACGTATTGTGACCTTGGATTGGGAAGCGCCTGCAAAATTTAATACCTCTGAGAACAAGTACATGATGGTCGATTCGTTTGTGAAATGGCGCATTATTGATCCAGCTAAATACTATGTCTCGATTAAAGAAGGCGGCGAAGCGGCGGCAGAAGATAGGCTTTCTAAAGTGGTGAATGCTGGCTTTAGGGCCGAGTTCGGCAAGCGCACCGTGCACGACGTTATTGCAGGCGAGCGTGATGCGATTATGGATAATCTGCGCAAAAGAGCGGATATTGAAGCCCGTCAAATCGGCATTCAAGTGGTGGATGTCCGCTTGAAACGCGTTGATTATTCAGAAGAAATCAGCAAATCAGTATATGACCGGATGATTTCTGAACGCGAGAGAATTGCTAAACAGTTGCGTTCTGAAGGCTCGGCCGCGTCAGAAAAAATTCGTGCAGATGCAGATAAACAGCGCGAAGTGATTATTGCCGAAGCATTCCGTGATGCACAAAAAGTGAAGGGTGATGGCGATGCTAACGCAGCTGAAACTTACTCAGCAGCCTATGGTAAAAATCCTGAATTCTATGCGTTTTACCGTAGCCAAGAAGCCTATAAAAA
>JANYGD010000102.1 GCA_025359405.1 Methylotenera sp.
GCTAGCGCTTGTTGACTGGAAAAACTAGGTTTTAGCAAAAGGACAATGCCCGTAAACCCGAGCAAAACCGTGCCATACAAGATTCTTTTTGGTTTTTCGTGCAGCATAAATGGCATAAATATCGCCAAAAACAAGGCCGAGGTGTAATTGAGCGTAATAGCCGTGGCTAGTGGCAAATGTGCAATGGCGTAAAAAAACAGCGCAAGTGAAGCCAGACCTATTAAAGCGCGCCCCATTTGCTTGGCCATGACTGGTGTTGTGAGCGGCAGTTTTTTTGCAAAAATGTAAGCATAAATCATTGCCAAACCAAAAATAGAGCGATAAAACACCAGCTCTGCGCTACTAAATTTAGTTGCACCTACTTTTACCAACGCGCCCATGATAGCAAAACCTAGGGCGGCAACAAGCATCCATAAACTTTTTAAGTTGGGTAATTTCATGTGGGAATTGGGTGTTGATTGAAGCAAAGGCTCAAATATACCAAAATGACCAAATCAGGTACACTTAAATAAAAGTCGGCAATAAAATAAAAAATCAGGGATAAAAACACATGGAAGCTATAAATCAAGATACAGCGTCTCAAAAGACAACCCCCATCATTTTTGAAGGTAAAGCGAGCGAATATTTTGGTATCTGGATTGTCAATTTACTGCTAAGCCTCATCACCTTTGGTATTTATTCGGCATGGGCAAAAGTGCGCCGCAAAAAGTATTTTTATAACAACACCTTAATCGAGAATGTCAGCTTTGATTATCATGCCAACCCAAGAGCCATTTTAAAAGGCCGCATAATCGCGTTTATCTTTTTTGCGTTGTACGCTTACGGTAAAAGCAGCAGCCCAATATTGGCGGGCATTGTGATTTTGCTGTTTTTCATCGCGCTACCTTGGCTGGTGGTGCGTGGCTCCATTTTTAATGCGCGCAACACCAGCCACCGCGGCTTGCGCTTTGATTTTGTGGGTACTGTGCGTCAAGCAGTGCGCGTTTATATTAAGCTACCAATTTTGACTGGTTTGACATTGGGCCTGATGGCGCCTTATGCGGCGCACGAGCGCAAACAATTTTTAATGAATAAACACCGTTTTGGTTTAAGCCAATTTGATATGAAGCCCGTGGTTAAGCAGTTTTACAAGGTGTATTTAATTATCTTTTTTGTGCCCTTAATTGGTATTTTGGCGGCGATTGCGATTCCCGCTTACCAAAGTTACGTCAATAAAGTGAAGGCGGCAGCGCCGCATGCGGCGCTGAGTGTGCCTAATGTACAGGCTTTTGTGCCAATTAATTTGCAGACTAAATTCGTGTTGGCCGCCAATGAAGTACCGGCTAACGATATGCCAGTAGAAGGAGCAACGGTTGAGCGTGTGTATTCTGACAATGCACCTGCGGAGCCTCCAGCTGAATCGGCAGCGCTGGCTGCTGGGGTTCCGGATAAAGCTACAGCTGATCAAGTGGCAGAAGAGCCAGAAGCTGCCGCACCCAAAGAAATGACCGCAGGAGAAAAAAAAGCAGTTGAAGAAGCGATGAAGCAGCAACAGAAACAAGCTACGCAAGATAAGATGAAAGAATGGCTCACCAGCCCGCTGGCATGGCTGATAGGCTTGGGGGGTTTGTTACTTTACAGTTTTTTTATTTTTGGGTTTTTGGGCTATTTTCAAGCGCGCATTGGCAATTTGGTGTGGAACAACACGACGCTGGATAAGCTGTCATTCAAAAGCAGCTTGCGCGCGCGCGATTTCTTTTGGCTGTATTTCAGCAATATGGTGGCCATTATGTGTACATTCGGCTTGGCCACGCCCTGGGCACAAATCCGCATGGCACGCTATCGCGCGTCTATGCTTAGCATTGTTGGCGATGTGGATTTTGACCAATTTGTGGGCGATAAAAAAGAGGAAGTGAAAGCCACAGGCGAAGAAATTGCTGATATGTTTGACGTAGATTTGTCGTTCGGCTAGACGGTATATAAAAACATGTCATTTCAAGCCAATTATTTCGATGGTTTAAGCTCGCGTGCCAAGCCAGTATTGGTGAGGGTTGCAGAGCATGCCAAAAATATCACATTTGAGGCGGATGGCGAAAAACTCACTTTTAATTTGATCGATTTAAACGTGCAAGCCAAGCTGGGCACGGCCAAGCGATTGATTGATTTACCAAATGGCGGCAAGCTGGAAGCGTTTGATATTAGCGAGCTGGAAGCGGTAATCCCCACCAAGGCGAGTGCGTTTTGGCGTGGCCTGTATTATTTAGAAAATCATCTTGGCTGGGTGTTGGCGGCTTTGCTGGCGACGGTATTTGCCGGCTGGCTGTTTTTGCAATTCGGCGTGCCAAAATTGGCCGAATATGTCGCAGATGCTACGCCGCCAGCGATGGAAGAAAAACTCGGCGAGCAAGCTTTGCAGGGCTTAGATAGCAGCGTTGGCTACTTTTCGCCGAGTAAGGCCGACCCTGCACGCAAGGCCAGTATTACCGCAGCGCTTAATAGTTTGTGCGTGGCTTTAAAAGATTGTCCAAAATATCGGCTAGAATTTAGAGCAGGCGGCATGATTGGCGCTAATGCATTTGCGTTACCTGGCGGTATTATGGTGGTGACAGATGAAATCATCACCTTGTCAAAAAATGACACTGAAATTGTGGCTGTTTTGGCGCACGAAATGGGGCATGTAAAAATGCGCCACGCGTTTAGACAAAGTTTGCAAGG
>JANYGD010000128.1 GCA_025359405.1 Methylotenera sp.
GCGCAACCAGCGAGCTAGATTACACCGAGCAAACCTCTTGGATTTTGTTTTTAAAGTATCTGGATGCTTTAGAGCAAACCAAGGCGATGGAAGCCGAGCTAGAAGGTAAAACTTATAACTTTATTATTGACGATGCTTTTCGCTGGCCTACATGGGCAGCACCTAAAGCAGACGATGGCAAGTTTGACCACAACAACGCCTTAACGGGTGATGACCTTAAAGATTTTGTTAACTTTAAGCTATTCCCCTACCTTAAAGGTTTTAAGCAACGCGCTACTGGGCCAAACACCATTGAATATAAAATCGGTGAGATTTTTGGTGAAATCAACAACAAAATTCAAAGCGGTTACAACCTACGCGAGGTGATTGAGCGCATTGATGAGCTCAGCTTTAATACGCAAGCGGAAAAGCACGAGCTTTCTCACTTATACGAAGCCAAAATTAAAAACATGGGCAACGCAGGGCGTAACGGCGGTGAATATTACACCCCTCGCCCATTGATTCGCGCCATGATACAAGTACTTAACCCCAAAATTGGCGAAACCATTTATGACGGCGCAGTCGGCAGCGCGGGATTTTTATGCGAAGCATTTGATTACTTGCGTAGCCAAGCTAACTTAAGCACCAGCGATTTAAGCACACTGCAAACCAGCACGTTTTACGGCAAAGAGAAAAAGAGCTTAGCCTACGTGATTGCCATTATGAACATGATTCTGCATGGCATTGAAGCGCCCAATATCATCCACACCAATACGCTGGCAGAAAACATTAGCGATATTCAAGAAAAAGACCGTTTTGATATTATTCTCGCCAATCCACCATTTGGTGGCAAAGAGCGTGCCGAGGTGCAACAGAACTTTCCCATAAAAACGGGCGAAACCGCATTTTTGTTTTTACAACACTTTATTAAAAGCCTAAAAGCTGGCGGCCGCGCCGCCGTAGTGATTAAAAACACCTTTTTAAGCAATACCGATAACGCCTCAGTGAGTTTGCGTAAATTACTGTTAGAAAGCTGTAACCTGCACACAGTGCTAGATTGCCCAAGTGGAACATTTCAAGGTGCAGGCGTAAAAACCGTGGTGCTGTTTTTTGAAAAAGGCGCGCCAACGCGCAATACATGGTTTTACCAGCTAGACCCAGGCCGCAATATGGGTAAAACCAACCCGCTTAATGATGCCGATTTGGTGGAGTTTGTAGCATTACAAAAAACCTTTGCCGATTCCCCCAAAAGCTGGAGCGTCAACACCCAAGTCCTCACCGAAACCGAAGGCTATGATTTATCGGTGAAAAACCCCAACGGCAATGAAGAAGTAGCACACCGTAGCCCGCAAGCCATTATGGAAGAAATCGCCAAACTGGATGCCATGAGCGCGGAAGTATTGGTTGGGATTAAGGCGTTGCTATGAAGGCTGGGTGGGAAGTAAAAACGCTTGGTGAGGTTGCTACAGTAATAGCTGGACAATCGCCAGAAGGTAAGTTTTATAACAATCTAGGTGATGGGCTACCTTTCTATCAGGGAAAAAAAGAATTCACAGATAAGTATATTGACAAGCCAACAACTTGGACGACTTATATAACCAAGGAAGCAGAAAAAGATGATGTTCTAATGTCAGTCAGGGCGCCAGTTGGTCCAATAAACTTTTCAACTAAAAAAATATGTATTGGTCGTGGTCTTGCGGCAATAAGAGCATCAAAGTTAATTGACAAGAATTTTCTTTTTAACTTTTTACTAAAACATGAATCTGAAATAGTTGGCAACACTGGTGCGGTTTTTGATTCAATTAACAAAAACCAAATCGAAAATATTTTAATTCCAACACCGCCAATTGCCGAACAACAACGCATCGTAACCATACTCGACCAAGCGTTTGAGGGCATTGCCAAAGCGCGCGCAAATGCAGAACAAAACCTGCAAAACGCCCGCGCCTTGTTTGAAAGCCACCTGCAATCGGTATTCTCCGTTCGTCCTGAGCTTGTCGAAGGACGTGGTGAGGGGTGGGTTGAAGGAAGTCTCGAAGATGTTGTTGATGAAAAATGTTCGTTGTCTTACGGGATAGTGCAACCAGGTGATGAGTTTGAAGATGGCTTACCAATTATCAGACCAACTGACCTAACTTCAAAGTATATAAATTTGGACGGCCTAAAACGTATAAATCCTGACTTGGCACAGTCTTACTCAAGAACTACTCTAATCGGTGACGAGTTACTTTTATGCGTCAGAGGTAGCACTGGTGTTATCTCAATTGCTACTGAAGTTTTAGCTGGGGCTAATGTTACTAGAGGAATTGTCCCAATTAGATTTAAAAATAATCTTATTTCTGCTTCTTTTGGCTATTTTTTGCTCACTTCAGGCTACGTTCAAGAACAAATAAAATCTAAAAC
>JANYGD010000134.1 GCA_025359405.1 Methylotenera sp.
TTGATTGAAGAAATTAGCTCAGGTAAAAAATGCTGGTATTCGCCAGGTTTGGCGGAAATCGAGCCGCATTTGCCAGCTTTGATGAGCCAAGCTGATTGCATTATGGTCGATGGTACATTCTGGACCGATACCGAGATGAAGGATTTAGGCTTAATGACCAAAACTGCACGTAGTATTGGTCATAACCCTCAATCTGGCAAAGGTGGCATGATTGAGGATTTAGATAAATTTGGTCTTAATAAAGGCGGGCAGGTGCGTAAGGTGTTGATACACATCAATAACACTAACCCTATTTTAAGAGAAGATTCCGCTGAGCGTGCAGAGCTCACCCGTCATGGCATTGAAGTGGCCTACGATGGTATGGATATTATCTTATAGGAGAAAACACGATGAATACAGTAACCAATGACAATCTACCATGGACTCGTGCAGAGTTTGAAGACAAGCTGCGTGAAAAAGGCAAAGGCTATCACATCTATCATCCCTTCCATGTGATGATGTATGAAGGCAAATTAAGCAAAGAGCAATTGCAGAGCTGGGTTGCGAATCGTTTTTACTACCAAATTGCCATACCGATGAAAGATGCGGCGATTCTTTCTAATTGCCCAGATGTAGAAGTGCGCAAACAATGGATCGTGCGTATTACCGACCATGATGGTGTTGGCGATACAGTAGGCGGCATCGAAGCTTGGATTCAACTAGGAGCGGCTGTTGGCTTGACTCGTGAAGAAATTACTAGCCTAAGAATGGTGAGCCCAGGTGTGCGTTTTGCAGTGGATGCCTACATCAATTTTGCTAAACAACGCCCTTGGCAAGAATCAGTGTGCTCAAGTTTAACCGAGCTATTTGCCCCACATATTCACCAACAGCGTATTAGCTCGTGGCCGACCATGTACCCGTGGATTAAGGAAGAGGGTTTAAGCTACTTTAAAAAACGTTTAACTGAGGCTAGACGCGATGTAGAGCAAGGCTTAAGCGTTACCTTGGATTACTTTAGCACCTCGCGCGCGATGCAAATGAAAGCACTCGATATTTTGCAATTTAAGCTGAATGTGCTGTGGGTGATTGCAGATTCCATCATGCTGGCTTCGACCGAGATTAAAACCGAAGGCCGCGATTATTTACGCCAACCTGTTATTCATTTCGATTAAGAATAAGAAACTAGACATGGAAAATAAAATCCAACATTCAGACGTTTATGCCATAGCGTTACACCACCGTTTTCAATGGGAAGAAGCGCAGCAAAGTTATGTGATACTTTTTCCTGAAGGCATGGTCAAACTGCATGGTGGCGCGGGCGAGGTGATTAAACGCTTAGATGCAAAAGCAACGGTGGCGGAGGTGGTGGCGGATTTAAAGGCGACTTTTCCTGATGCTGAAGGCATTGAAGCTGACATAATTGGTATGTTTGAGCTGGCGCTTGAAAAAGCCTGGATTAGAAAAATTTAGGTTTCGCAAGATTTAGTCTTAGAAAGACTTAGGAGTAACAAAATGACACAAACATCTTTAGGTGAATCAGTCGTACAAAAGGTTGTTCAAGCCCAGAATAACGGCGTAGCAGCTAATGTCACACACACACAGCCACTGTGGCTATTAGCAGAGATTACCTATCGTTGCCCCTTGCACTGCGCATTTTGCTACAACCCGACTGATTACGATAAACATACACACAATGAATTAAGCACAGAGCAATGGATACAAGTGCTCCGCGATGCACGTAAGCTTGGGGCTATACAGCTAGGAATTTCAGGTGGTGAGCCGCTTTTGCGCGATGATATTGAAGATATAGTTATCGAAGCCAAAAAACTTGGCTACTACAGCAATCTCATTACTTCTGGTGTTGGCCTAACCGAAAAACGTATCCAGGCCTTTAAAGATGGCGGTTTGGATCATATCCAGCTTTCAATGCACGATATTACCGAAGAAATTAATAACTTCATCACTAATACCAAAACTTTCGAGCTCAAGAAAAAAGTAGCTGCCATGATTAAAAATCATGGCTATCCGATGGTGTTGAATGTGGTGATACACCGCTATAACATTGGTCATATTAAGGAAATCCTCGAGATGGCAGAAGCGCTAGGCGCAGATTATGTGGAGCTGGCCAATACGCAATATTACGGTTGGTCGCTGGTGAATCGTAATCAACTCATGCCACTCAAAGAACAGATAGATGAAGCAGAAAAAATCACCAACGAATTCCGCAAAAAAGCTGGCAACAAAATGAAAATCTTTTTTGTGGTGCCAGATTATTTTGGCAATCGCCCTAAAAAATGTATGAATGGCTGGGGCGAAGTATTCATGATTGTTACTGCTAACGGTGATGTGTTGCCGTGTCATTCAGCACGTGTATTACCAAATATGGTGTTCCCCAATGTGCGTGATAGTGGTCTAGAATACTCGTGGAAAGATTCACCCGCATTTAATAAATACCGTGGCGACAGCTGGATGAAAGGGCCTTGTGTTACTTGTCCAGAAAAAGCCAACGACTTGGCAGGATGTCGTTGCCAGGCATTTTTACTCACAGGTGATGCGGAAAGTGCAGACCCAGTTTGTTCTTTGTCACCCAATCATCATTTAATCGAAAAAGCCATTGAAGATTCAAAAAATCCAGTATTGGCATCTCAACCGATTATTTTTAGAACCGATAAAAATTCTAAAAAATATGCCAGCGGTGAATCGACAGAACGCGTAGAAGAGTTTCACGCGCTCCCGTAACGTTTAAAAGCTATAATAAAGGGCGCATTAGCGCCTTTTTTATTACTAGACCAATGAAACCACATTCCAACATCTTAGTTTATGTGCTTGCAAGCCTTGCAGCACTGGCGCCGTTCGCCATAGATACCTACCTGCCCGCGTTTCATGCGATGCGAGATAGTTTGGCAACATCGGATTTGCACATTCAGCAAAGCCTGACGTTTTATCTGTTGCCATATGCTGCAATGACACTTTGGCACGGTGCGATTTCGGATGAGATAGGACGTATTGCTACCATAAAATGGGGTTTGAGTATCTTTGTGTTAGCGAGCATTGGCTGCGCGTTTGCGCCCAATGTGGAAACGCTGTGGTTTTTCCGTGCACTACAAGGTGCATCGGGTGGTGCAGGCAACACAGTGGCACGCGCCATGGTACGCGATTTATTCGAAGGCGCACAAGCGCAGCGCGTGATGGCGACCATTCAGATGCTATTCGGCATTGCACCTGCCGTTGCGCCCATTATTGGTGGGGTTTTATTAGGTTTTCATTGGCAAGCCATTTTTATCTTTTTGGCGATTTACGCGGCGATTAGTTTGTGGGCTGCTGTGACGTTTTTACCTGAAACCATGCCGCCCGAAAAACGCCTTAAACTCTCCAGTAAAAACGTGCTTGCAAGCTATAAAACTATCTTTGGTGATGCGGAATTCGCTAAACTCTGTATCGCCAGCGGCGCCAATTTTTCTGCTTTTTTTGTGTATGTGTTGGGCAGCCCGATATTTTTAGGTAAATTGCTTGGCTTAACGCCACAACAATATGGCTATTTGTTCATCCCAACCGTTACGGGCATGGTATTGGGTTCATATTTGGCCAGACGCGCTGCAGGCAAATATGCTGCAAGAAAGGTGATTAAAACCGCTTATATTTGGATGGGGGTGGTTGTATTATTAAATGTAGCGGTATGTTATTGGTTGCCTGCCAAGCCAATCTACAACATTTTGCCCGTTGCTTTGTTTAACGTGGGCATGGCATTGGCTATGCCGATACTTTCACTCGCATCACTTGATCGCCATCCTAGAATTCGCGGCACGGCGGCTTCTGGGCAGGCTTTCATTCAAATGATACTATCGACCGTTTCGGCAGGTTTAGTTGTTCCCTTAGTGTGGGGTAGTGTGTTGGGCTTGGCCGTAGCGATGCTGGCTTATTTGCTACTTGGCTGGCTGGTGATGAGACAAACTAAGTTGTGGAAAAGTAATTAGACCCGCGTTTTCTAACTAAATGTAAGAATTATTCGATTAATAGTTCCAACTTGCCAGGCACACCATTCATGGCGTCAGCATCTTCAAGGCCAGGTTTGCGTGAGGTGATCACTGGCCACAGTTTGGCTAAGCGCGCGTTTAAGGCGATAAATTGTTGCTGGTCAGCTGGGACGTCATCTTCCGCAAAAATCGCTTCAGCGGGGCACTCTGCAACGCACAGCGTGCAATCGATGCACTCATCTGGGTTGATCGCGAGGAAGTTCGGCCCTTCTACAAAGCAATCTACGGGGCATACATCCACGCAATCGGTAAATTTGCATTGAATACAGTTTTCGGTGACGACATAAGTCATTTTTTGTTTCCTTTTGCTGCCTAAAAAGCTAAAGCATTATTTTATTTGAAATTTAATTAATTGGCGACGAATTAATTTTATTAAAAATTATACAATCATGCCTGCGCCAACAGTATTGTTGGTACTTTCGTCGATGACTATAAACGCGCCAATCGCGCGGTTTTGTGTATAACTATCCACCATCAAAGGCTGTGCGAGTTTAAAGTTAATACGCGCAATATCATTCATTTTAAGTTCAGTGGCAGGCTGTTGCTCTAGCGTATTTACATCAATTTTATATTGAATATTGCCCACTTTGGCTTTACTTTCGCGCGTAGTATGCCGAATAATATAAGTGCGGGCAGGTGACAGTGGGGTCTCTGAAAGCCAGCAAACATGAGCTTCTATCTGTTTCACGGGTTCAATTTTGCTACCGGTTTTAACTATCATGTCGCCGCGTGAAGTGTCGATTTCGTCCTCTAGTAATAACGTCACACTTTGCTCAGTTTGAGCACTTTGCAGTTGCGCATCGCCAATTTGAATTGCTTTGACTTTGGATTGATATCCATTTGGAAGCACAGTTACCGGATCACCGACGGCAATATTGCCAGATTCGATACGTCCCATAAAGCCCCTAAAATCGTGTAAATCCACGTCTGCACTCGCGTGTGGGCGGCATACAAATTGCACGGGAAAGCGAAATTCCGCATTTTCTTCCTCATCCGCCGCGGGCGCACCTTCTAGCATCTCAAGCAGGGTTTCGCCTGTGTACCAAGGCATGTTGTCTAAGCGGTCAACCAGCATATCGCCATTCAAGGCTGACATCGGAATAAAGCGGATGTCTCTTGCTTGTGCCAAGCCAATTTCTTTTGCAAATACCAAATATTCGGCACAAATTTTATCGTAATTGGCTTGGTCATAATCCATCAAATCCATTTTATTGACAGCTACTACAATGTGCTGAATGCCTACCAAATGCGCTAAATAGCTGTGGCGGCGCGTTTGTGTCAGCACGCCTTTGCGCGCATCAATGAGAATAATCGCCAAGTTGGCGGTCGATGCAGCAGTGACCATGTTGCGCGTGTATTGCTCGTGGCCAGGCGCATCGGCGATGATGTATTTACGCGTACCAGTAGAAAAATAGCGATATGCCACGTCGATGGTAATGCCTTGCTCGCGCTCGGCTTGTAGACCATCGGTGAGTAGTGATAAATCAACCGCTTCCATCCCGCGCTTTTTCGAGGTGTTAGAAATTTGTGTGAGCGTGTCGGCTAATATCGTCTTCGTATCAAATAGCAAGCGCCCAATGAGTGTGCTTTTGCCATCATCTACGCTGCCGCAGGTCATAAAACGCAGTAGACTATCATTATGTTGAGTAATTGACATTAGAAATAGCCTTCTTTCTTGCGTTGTTCCATTGATGCATCTGATGTTTGGTCATCCAAGCGTGTAGCACCACGCTCAGTAATGGTTGTTGTCGCGGTTTCTAGCACGATTTTACTTACGTTATTGGCATCACTAATCACAGGCGCCGTGCAGGTGATATCGCCTACCGTTCTAAAGCGCACTTGCATATTGATAACTTCTTCGCCCACTTTGGGAGGCATGATCACCTCGTCAGATACCAATGGCACATTTACCGGCACAATCGCGCCGCCGCGCATCACCACATCACGTTGGTGTGCAAAATAAATGCTTGGCAGCTCTAAGTTCTCACGCTCGATATATTGCCACACATCCATTTCTGTCCAATTAGAAATTGGGAAGGCGCGAATGTTCTCGCCTTTGTGCGAGCGGGCGTTGTAGAGGTTCCACAATTCTGGGCGTTGATTTTTCGGGTCCCATTGACCGAATTCATCGCGGAAGCTCATGATGCGCTCTTTGGCGCGGGCTTTTTCCTCATCACGCCGTGCGCCGCCAATACAGCAATCAAAACCAAATTCTTCAATCGCTTCCAGTAAAGTCACCGATTGGTGCTTATTGCGTGGCTCGTCCGGCGTTTTTAGAACAACAGTGCCGCGTTTCATGGAGTCTTCCACCGAGCGCACAATCAGGCGCTCGCCTAGTTCTGCGGCGCGCTGATCACGAAAATCAATCACTTCTCGGTAATTGTGACCAGTATCAATATGCATTAATGGGAACGGAAAGCGACCTGGGCGAAAAGCTTTTTCAGCCAAGCGCAAAATACACAGCGAATCTTTGCCGCCTGAGAAAAGTAACACAGGATTTGAACATTGACCTGCTACTTCACGTAGGATGTGTATCGCCTCGGCTTCTAGCCAATCTAAGTGAGAAAGCGGATTATGGTATGATTGTTTTTTATTTGACATTTCAATAACTTATGTTAATTACTTAATTTTTTACGTGAAGTCCACATTCTTTATTTTGTGGGTCTTCCCACCACCATCTGCCGGCGCGTATGTCCTCGCCTACCGCAATCGCACGCGTACAAGGCGCACAGCCAATGCTCGGGTAAAACTGGTCATGTAATGCGTTGTATGGCACGTTAAACATGCGGATATACGCCCAGACTTCTTGCTCGGTCCAATCGCTTAGCGGGTTGAATTTTTCCAGTTTGTTGCCTTCGTCAAACTCACGTACAGGCAGACTGGCTCTAGTGGTGGCTTGCGCGGTACGCATGCCGGTAATCCAAGCGCTTTTGCCCTTTAAAGCGCGCTGTAGCGGCTCCACTTTACGCATGTAACAGCATTCTTTGCGTAAATCTATACTTTCGTAAAAGGCATTAATGCCTTTAGTTTTGACATAAAACTCTACAGTTTGTGCTTGAGGAAAAAACACGTTGAGCTTGGTGTTGTAGTATTTTTCTACTTCAGCTATCAAATCGTAGGTTTCTGTTGGCAGGCGGCCAGTATCTAGTGAAAAAATCTCAATAGCTAATTGATTTTTAAGGATAATATCCGTTAGCACCATGTCCTCTGCACCAAAGCTGTTGGCAAAGGTTAGTGTTTTTAATTCAACAACTGCATTTTTTAGCAACGCTAAAACTTGTGCAGTTTTAGCATTAACTGATGTCACTAACGCATCAGTTAATGAAGGTTTAGTTGCAGGGTTGCTTGCTGCAGGCTTGAGCATAGAAACGGTGTCACTCATTACTACGCAGTCCTGTTATAGCGCTGAAACACAGGCCGCGGCTCGTCTACAGCGCCTTGATAGGGTTCAGTGAAGTCTTCTAAACTTGCTAAAGCATCTTGTGCAGAGCGATCTGCGCGGATTTCAAAGCTAGTAAAGCCGCTACGTTTTAAAAAGAATAATTGGTCTCTAAGTACATCGCCAAAGGCGCGCAGCTCGTTTTTGTAGCCGTAACGCGTGCGTAAAAGTGTGCCTAATGAAAAAATACGGCCATCAGCAAAGCGTTCCACATGCACTGCAATAATAGGAAGAGTGTTCAAATCAGCTTGGTTTTCGATTAAATGTTCTAAAACCTCATGTGTGTCCAGCCAAACACCTACATCGCCTTGCTGGATGCGGCTTGCAAGCTCGTTTTTGCGTGCAATAAATACGCTGAGTGGCACGATAATTTTGCCAGTCGCAGGAACTGCCGTAGTTGCAATTTGTTCGGGTGTGACTGACTCTTCGCCAGTGAGCTTAAACAGCACCACTTTACCGGCCTGAACGCGTTGCTCTACTTGGCTAGCAGGTAGATTGACTATCGGCCATTCGTTTTTAACGATGCTTGCAATACCGTCTATCAATTGAATTAAGTTGCTCATGCTGCTATCTCGTCTTTTGCATACACGTGCGCCTTGAATGGAGCCACGCCCAGCCTGCGCACGGTGTCGATAAAGCGCTCTTCAGGCGTGCGTTCTTTGATATAAACATCAATCAGTTTTTGAATTACACCGGGCATTTCTTCTGCCGCAAACGAAGGTCCAATCACGCTGCCTAAGCTGGCGTCGTTGCCTTGTTTGCCGCCGATTGAGACTTGGTAAAACTCTGCGCTATCTTTATCCACGCCCAAAATGCCGATGTGGCCAACGTGGTGGTGACCGCAGGCGTTCATACAGCCAGAAATATTCAACTCAATGTCGCCGATGTCGTGTAAGTAATCCAAGTTATCAAATTGCATTTGAATCGCTTGCGCAATCGGGATGCTCTTAGCGTTAGCAAGGCTACAGAAATCGCCGCCTGGGCAGCAAATAATATCGGTGAGCAGTCCTATATTCGGCGTTGCTAGGCCATTCGCTCGCGCTTTTTCCCAAAGCACGAATAAATCGCTGAGTTTTACATCGGCCAGAATTAAATTTTGCTCATGCGAAACTCGCAGTTCACCAAAGCTATATTGTTCGGCCAAATCCGCGACCATATGCATTTGCTCACTGGTGGCGTCACCAGGCGCTTTGCCGTGCGGCTTAAGTGAAAGTGTAATTGCGCGATAGCCCACCGTTTTGTGTGGATGCACGCAGCGTTTTACCCAAGCCGCAAAAGCGGTGTTGCTTGCTAAAGCAGCATCAAAGCCGGCATCATGTGCTGGTAGTGTTTCGTAAGGCATATCTTCAAAATGTTTGCTAACACGCGCTAATTCGGCCCCAGTAATAGTGTTTGGTGAACCTTTTAAATGAGCCCATTCGGCTTCAACTTGTTTGCGGAATTCATCAATACCCAGCGCTTTCACCAAAATTTTGATGCGCGCTTTGTACATATTGTCGCGGCGGCCGTGCAGGTTATACACGCGCACAATCGCCTCGCAGTAGGTGAGGGCGTGTTGCCATTCGAGATGCTCGCGAATGATGGAACCCAATATTGGTGTGCGTCCCATGCCACCACCTACCCACACTTTAATGGCAACTTTGCTTTGTGAATCGCGATAAAACTCAAGGCCAATGTCGTGTCCTTGAATCACAGCGCGGTCTTCCTCAGTGCCAGAAACTGCAATTTTGAATTTGCGTGGTAACAGCGCGAATTCTGGGTGAAACGTGCTCCATTGGCGCAACACTTCGGCCATGGCGCGCGGGTCGATGACTTCATCGGGCGCGATGCCTGCAAATTGGTCAGTGGTGATATTGCGGATGCAATTGCCAGAGGTCTGAATGGCGTGCATTTCCACTGTTGCAAGTTCTGCCAGAATGTCAGGTGAATCTTCAAGTTTGGGCCAGTTGAGTTGCAAATTTTGGCGTGTACTAAAGTGACCATAACCTTTATCGTATTTGCTGGCGATGTCGCCAAGCTTATGCAATTGCTTGCAGGAAAGCATGCCATAAGGCACGGCGATACGCAGCATAGGTGCGTAGCGTTGAATATATAGACCATTTTGCAGACGTAGCGGACGGAATTCGTCCTCGGTTAGCTCGCCGGCTAAAAAACGGCGCGTTTGGTCGCGATACTGCGCGACTCTTTCGTCAACAATTGTCTGATCTATTTCATCATATTTGTACATAAATTTCTTGCCTAAAACTTAACCCGCCATTTTAATCTAAAAGTCAGTTTTTACTTAAGTTTTTCTTAATCCCAATTGTTTATAAGCCACCAAAAATAACAATGCTGTAATCCCAAGTAATTGATTTAATTGTGGAAATGCTAGTTTTTGGCCCACATACACTAATATCAGCGCTAACACCGTACGCACCCAATGTTCTGCCACTTTTGAGCTTAAATGGCTGCCTATCCAAATGCCAGGGATTGAGCCAATCAAAAGCGTGCCGAGTAATTGATAATCCACAGTGCCAAGGCTGGCGTGGCCTAGGCCTGCAACTAAAGTCAGTGGTACCGCATGTGCGACATCAGAACCCACGATTTTGGTGATAGACACTTTAGGATAAAGAATCAGCAAGGCTGTGACGCCTAAAGCGCCAGCACCTACAGAAGTGAGCGTAACCAAAAACCCCAAAATCAAGCCTAAAACAACCGTCAACACTGGTGTGTATTGTGGGTTAATCCAATGACCTTTTTTGGATAATTGCGTTAGCTGATTGCGAAATAATACCGAAAGGGACGTAAGCAACAGTGCTATCCCCAGCCAGAATTTAATACTGGCAACTGTGCTATCAGAAGCGACGCCAGCGTTTCTTAAATATAGCGTCGTAACAATAGCTGCTGGAATGCTGCCGTAGGCCAACAAGCGCACAATTTTCCAATCGATGTTGCCCAATTTGCCATGTGCAAAAATACCAACAGACTTGGTAACCGAGGCATACAGTAAATCCGTACCCACAGCTACGGCGGCTTTTACATTAAAAAATATGAGTAGAATGGGCGTCATCAGAGAGCCGCCACCCACGCCAGTCAGACCGACCAGCAATCCAACCACAAAACCAGCAAAGATATAATAAAAAAAATCCATTCGTTGGGTATCCTTTGATTAAGTCGCGTAATATAACAGTAATTAATATAATTATTTAATACTAATTTGTTATTTTGGTATATGATTTAGTTATAACGATTGTTTTTGTTTGAGAGGTTTTAAATGAAACTTCACCAATTAAAATATATACACGAAGTGGCGCGCCAAGGCTTGAGTATTTCTGCTGCGGCCGAGGCGCTACATACATCACAACCTGGCGTGAGTAAGCAAATTCAAATGCTGGAAGACGAGCTGAATCTGCAAATTTTTCAGCGTAATGGCAAGCGTTTAACTGGCATTACCGAGCCCGGGCGGCATATTGTTAAGCTGGCCGCCACTGTGATGCTTGAAATGCAAAACATCAAGCGCGTTGGCGACGAATTTAGCAAGGTTGAAACTGGCACGCTCACCATCGCCACCACGCACACTCAAGCAAGGTATAAATTGCCAGCCGCAATCAAGCAATTTATCGCACTGTATCCGCATGTCAAACTTAATATTCATCAAGGCAACCCTAGCCAAGTCACCGCACAAGTAGCTAATGGTGAGGCGGATATTGGCATTGCCACCGAGGCGATTAGCTTGGATGAACGACTGCTGTGCCTGCCATGCTACGAGTGGAATCGCTGCCTAGTGGTGGAAAAAGGCCATCGCCTTGTGAACGCCACCCCGCTTTCATTAGCTAAAATCGCCAGTTTCCCGCTAATCACATATGATTTTGCGTTTACTGGCAGTACTATTGTCTCAAAAGTGTTTCATGATGCCGGTGTGATGCCAAATGTGGTGCTTACGGCTATTGATGCGGACGTGATTAAAACCTATGTGGGCTTGGGCTTGGGCGTTGGCTTAATCGCCAATATGGCTTTTGATGCTGATCGTGATAAAGACTTGGTACGCCTTGATTGCAGCCATTTGTTCCCGCCCAGCACGACCTATATTGGCATTCGCAAAGATGCTTTTTTACGTGGCTATATTTATGGCTTTATCGAACTGCTTGCGCCAAAATTCGACCGTAGGGCGGTAGATGAAGTGATGAAAGTGAATCGTAGCTACTAATTGGAGTTTCGCAGTGTGGTTTAAAGTGATTTTCATGCTGTTTTTTGTGCAAGTGCTTGCTGCATGTGCAAGCCCAGAAGCCAATATCCATGAGCTTTCTGGAGACATGCCTAAAATCGATTTAAATAGTGCAATTTACGAAGTGCCGGTGAACGATGGCGTGAGCTATCAAGATGTGATGGATAGTCTGAAAACCGTGTCTGAGGGCATGAATTTTGTGAATCCGGCCAATTTCCCAATAAGCGACCACATGAAGGCGCGCGGTGTTGACCCACAAGGCATCAAAGAAGTGCATTCATATTGCAATCTCAGTATGGGAGCAGAAATTATGCTCGATCACCCTGAATTTTTAGTATTCGCACCTTGTAGAATAGCGCTATATGAGAAGCCTGATGTTAACAAAAAGCCACATCTATTTTTGGCGCTAGATCGCCCAACGTTCGATTTAAAAAGCATTAAAAATCCAACTGAGCGTGCCAAAAAATCGGCTCAGCAGCTTGAAGACACTTTAATTCAATTGATAGATAAAGCGCGCAAAGGTGAAATATAAGTCATGAAATATATATTTATAAATCAAATGGTTACATAAAATGAAGAATCTTCATTCGCATCGCGCGTACAGGAAGTCTCTTATATGGTTTACCAAGAATGGCCAATCGATATGGCTTGATTGCAGGCATTACTGGCACGGATCCATGACATTACAAAGCTTGGTGGGGCAGATAATTGAAAAGTGACATCCAAATCGCGCAAGCAGCAAAGCTTAAACCGATTATCGATATTGCAAAAAACCTAAACATTTCAGCGACAGATTTAATTCCATACGGACACACGATTGCCAAGTTAAGCGCTAATTGCCTTAAAAAATTGCAAAAAAATGTCAATGGCAAATTAATCTTAGTCACCGCCATCAGCCCCACG
Source organism: Methylotenera sp. (assembly GCA_025359405.1). Classification (GTDB taxonomy): domain Bacteria; phylum Pseudomonadota; class Gammaproteobacteria; order Burkholderiales; family Methylophilaceae; genus Methylotenera_A. The sequence goes on from JANYGD010000134.1 coordinate 12,560, forward strand.
CCTGCGGGTGAAGGCAAAACCACCACTACAATTGGCCTGGCAGACGCGTTGAATAAAATCGGCAAGCAAGCCATTGTGTGTATTCGCGAACCGTCCTTAGGGCCGGTGTTCGGTATTAAAGGCGGCGCTACGGGTGGCGGTTATGCGCAAGTGGTACCGATGGAAAATATTAATTTGCATTTTACGGGTGATTTCCACGCGATTACGGCGGCTAATAACCTGCTTGCAGCCTTGATTGATAATCATATTTATCAAGGTAACCTTTTGAAAATAAATGAAATTACTTGGCGCCGCTGCATGGATGTGAACGATAGGGCTTTGCGCAATGTGACTATCAATCAGGAGCACAGCTACAACTCGGGTTTTGATATTACTGTGGCTTCTGAGGTGATGGCGATATTTTGTTTAGCAGAAAGGTTAGACGACTTAAAAATGCGTCTTGGCAATATACAAGTGGCGACCGATATGGCTGGAATGCCAATATTGGCGAGCGATTTGCAGGCGCAGGGCGCGATGACGGTTCTACTAAAAGATGCGTTCCAACCGAATTTGGTACAAACCTTAGAGCACACACCTGCCATTGTGCATGGAGGGCCATTTGCCAATATCGCGCATGGTTGTAATTCAGTGGTAGCCACTAAAACTGCGCTGAAATTGGCTGATTATGTGGTGACAGAGGCGGGTTTTGGTGCTGATTTGGGTGCTGAAAAGTTTTTTGATATTAAATGTCGCAAAGCCAATTTGCAGCCAGATGTGGTGGTGATTGTGGCGACGGTGCGTGCACTTAAATATCATGGCGGAGCAGAGTTAAAACAATTAGACCATTCAAATTTAAATCATGAAAATATAAATTATTTATTAAATGGAATCAATAATTTAGAAAGACATATTAATAATTTACATGAATTATTTTGCATGCAAGTTATTGTTGCGATTAATCATTTTGTACAAGATACACAAGCGGAAATAGATGCATTGAAAGTTGCTGTAGAAAAGTTGGGCTGCAAAGCAGTCGTGTGCAAGCACTGGGCACTTGGTAGTGCAGGTGCGACCGAATTGGCGCACGAAGTTGTGAATGTACTTTCTCAAAACACCTTTCAATTAAATTCTAAATTTAAGCTTTTGTACAAAGATGACGTTTCTTTGCAGACAAAAATTGAGACGATTGCCACGAAAATATATGGTGCAGCAAAAGTTGAATTTAGTGAGCAGGCCGCAGAAAAACTGGTGAAATTAGAAAAAGACTACACACATTCCCCCATTTGCATTGCTAAAACGCAGTATTCGTTTTCATCCGACCCTGCTCTGCGCGGTGCGCCTGCTGGGCATACGCTAGTGGTGAACGAGTTGCGACTTTCACGCGGCGCAGGTTTTATAGTAGCAATTTGTGGCAAAATAATGACCATGCCCGGCTTGCCGAAAACGCCTGCGAGCGTTCACATTGACGTAGATGAAAATGGTAGTATTTCAGGTTTATCATAGTCAGCATTTATAAAAGTAAAAGCCACCAAATATGCGAAACATTAAAACCACACAATTCGATATTGCCGCATGGGTATTGGTCGGCATGGCAATGCTGTTTATATTGCTGTTTCATCTATTACCCGCATTATTGGCTGGACTGTTGGTATACGAGCTGATTCACATTATCACGCCTTACATCGAGCGCAAGCTACCAGGTACACGCGCAAAATTGTTGGCTATTGCGTTATTAACCACCATCATCGTCGGCCTGTTAAGTTTAGCTGGTGCGGGTTTGGTAGCGTTTTTTAGATCTGACGCGGGAAGTATTACTGACCTTCTAGCAAAAATGGCGCAAATCATCGAAGATTCACGTAAAATTTTACCGCCCTGGCTATTGACTCATTTGCCAGCGGATGCAATTACTTTTAAGGTGCAAGCAGCAGAATGGCTACGCATACATGCCGAGGAGTTACAAGGTGCAGGTAAAGAAGCCGGGCGCGCCAGCGTGCATGTGTTGATTGGCATGATTATCGGTGGCATTGTGGCGCTACGCGATGCGGAGTATGACGATACATTTAAGCCATTTGCGCTTGCGCTTGTACAGCGTACCAGCTTATTTGGCGATGCTTTCAGGCGCGTGGTGTTTGCGCAAGTGCGCATCGCAAGCATTAACGCCATATTCACAGCGATTTATTTATTAGTAATTCTACCTTTGATGGGTGTGCATTTGCCGCTGGTAAAAACCATGATTGCGATTACTTTTGTGGTTGGTTTGATTCCGGTCGCGGGTAACTTAATTTCGAATACGATTATTGTAATCTTAAGTTTAAGCCAGTCGCTGGTAGTGGCGCTGGGCTCGTTGCTGTATTTGGTGGTGATTCACAAGTTTGAATACTTCTTGAACGCGCGCATTATCGGCAGCCAAATTCGTGCCAATGCGTGGGAGCTACTGATTGCGATGATTGCCATGGAAGCCGCATTCGGCCTTCCCGGAATCGTTGCGGCACCTATTTATTATGCTTACATTAAAAGCGAGTTAAGAGCTAGAGAATTAGTTTAATTCAACTTATAAAGCCGATTTTCTAAAGTTTTGCCCGCTTTTATATTGTCCAAATTACCGCCCACACTATCACCCAGTTTTGCCAAACGCTCATCAGGCGCGGGATGCGTTTTAAATAACAGCGCAACGCTGCTATCGTTTTTATTGGTTTGGCCGATGGTTTGTAATACATCCGCCAAGCCATAAGCGTCGTAACCTGCGCGAGTGGCTAATATCATGCCCATGCGGTCGGCTTCAAACTCAGCATCCTTATCCAAGCTACGTGCGCTAATTTCTGCACCAGTGCCAAGCGCCTTTTTGGCGAGTTTGTCATTTTTACCCAATAAATCGCTTAATTTGCCAGCGCCATAGCCAAGTAATTGCTGTTTTTGCAGCACTTTAAGTTGATGTTTTTTCACTACGTGTGCAATCTCGTGGCCAAGCACACCGGCCAGTTGCGCCTCGCTGTGAAGTTTTTGGTATAAGCCTTTGGTAATCAGCACATAACCGCCTGGCGCGGCGAAGGCGTTTAAATCATTGCTTTCAATAACGCCGAATTTCCAAGGTAAATCCGCGCGTTCTGATTGATTGGCCACCCAGCGACCGACTTGATTCACGTATTTTTGCAAAGCTTCGTCTTTCACCAACGGTGCGGCGCCTAGCAGACTGCCAGTAATTTCACGACCGAGCGCAATTTCTTCCTGTTGACTCGGGTTTTTCCAGTTAAATTCGGGCTGGGCTGGCGACGTCGCCACTGCTGGTGTTGCAGCAGGGCTCGCGCTTGTTTCAACGGCAGGGCTGGAAGCATTATTTGGTGAGGCTGCTGGCGCAGGCGTTTCGCCACCATTTTTAACTTCTTCCACTTTATCTTTTACTGCGTCTTTAAGTACTTTGCCAAAATCAAGCGCTTGCGCTTGCGGAATGGAGAATGTGCCAAAGATACCTGCTGCTAAAAATAAACTGAATAACAATTTGTTCATTATTTGGCCCCTTTTAAATAGGCCAGTTTCACCGCGTTCAGGCCGCCAGCGCTGGCAAAGCTTTGTCCATCCCTAGCACTCAAGGTGTGGCTTTCCATTTTTTTCATTTCTTCTTCGTTAAATTTAGCGGCTTTCAAATCTTCGGCGCTCAAGCCGCGAATGCCGGTGGTGGAAACCACTTGTCCAGTACCAGCGCGGCCGCTGGCCACATCGATGACGCCTTTACCGTTATTGGCGCTAGAAGATGCACCACGTTTCACCGAGAGTAAACGCACCCAACCCGCGCTTTTTTTGGTTTTAATTTGCAGCCAAGCACCTTTTTTAGTCAGAATATCTACAGCATCATTTTTGGCTAAACTACCCACGGTTTTAGCGTCCGCAAATGGTTCTGCACGAATAGTGTCGGTTTTAAGCGCAGTACCAGCATCGCCAGCAAGCCCTAGAATAGGGCTTGCCAAGGATGTTGCAAGCCCGATTAAAATTAACAGTTTTAAACAATTTCTCATGCTAAATCCTTCATATTTTGGTCGTGTTCCAACTTAATCACCGCCTGCGCAAACAAGGTACGCCACTGTGATGCAAGGCTTGCCGCTTGATTGGCTAATTTGCCTTCATGCAGCGCATAACGTGTGACCGTATCTTTCGGTAGACCTATATTTTCGATTAAAGTTGGCAATTGTTTGGCGATATTTTGTGCGTCTTGCATCGCCGCCGCGCCATATTCAGCTTTGTTGTCGGCATACATCCAGCTCACCACCGGCATATCGCCGAACAAGCCCCAAATGCCGCTTTGCGTGCCTAGCAAAATTTCGATGTTGTTGGGCGATTGGCTGGCAAGCTCAATACGACGCTTGAATTTTTTAAGCAACGCATCACTCAGTGGTTCGCTCGCTTCAATCAAAATTGGCATCATCAGCACACTATGCTCCGCATTATCTGCCTTAACGCCAAACGCCAGCCAGCGTTGCAATGCGCGGTCTGTGGCTAGCGCATAGATTTTGGCTACACCAAACAGTGCCACCGCCCATACAATCGGCCCGGCGAGGTCTAAATAGGTGTTACTGACGTTAATACCGATGTAGGACAGCACTAATAGCCCGACTTGGCTACCCGTAAAGAGCGAATTGAACTTGTCTCTATCCATTTTGAAATAAAACGCCAATGTGGTGAGCCAAATCAGCAGCAAGCTCATCAAAATATAAGGGATTTTGCCGCGCCATACTTTTAAATAGTCGCCATGTTTGGCGTTGTCGATGGCGGTTGCCACTATTTCAACACCTGGAAACTGCTTATCCATCGCCGTGGCTTTGATGTCGAATAAACCTGACGCGGTGGAGCCAATGATCACAATTTTGTTGGTAAATTCGTTTTGTGGACGCTTTTTTACCTTGCTCGCCAAGTCGGTAAACACATCACTAAACGTGGCGTAGCTGTAACTAAACGGTTTACCGCGCCAGTTAATCAGCATATCTTTTGGTAAATTCTCAGTGTTTTTTGCGCCGCTAAATTGCGCTACAACTAAGGGCAGAGAAGGCAAGCGCCAACCGTAATCATCATGATAGATGCGGTATTCGCGCACAATGCCATCAGCGTCAGGGTAAACGTTATGCGTGCCGAGGCGACCCGACTTTAGCGCGCCTTCAAAGTGAGGAAGCACTGCGGCAATAGTAGCGTCTTTATTGGCTTCTGGGCTAGCCGTTAAACCTGGAATTTGCGAGAATTTGAGTTTACTTTCGCTATCTTGGCTAGTGTCTAAGCGTAAAATGGGGAAAAACGTGTTATCAGTGCCCGCGATCACATCATTAAAATAGGCATCGCTATCAGCGTTATAAATATCGGCATCAGAAAACACAATATCAAACACAATGGCTTTGGGTTTTTGTGCCTCAATGTTCTCTACAAACTCGCCTAAAACCTGCCGCGGCCATGGCCAGCGGCCATATTCCTTGGCAAAAGCGGCTAAACTGGCCTCGTTAATATCCACAATCACAATATCTTTGTCAGCTTTGGTCTGAAACACACGATTTTTCACCATAAAATCGAAGGCTTTATCGCGCATATTTTCACCGATGTGAAACACCCCAGCGTCCAGCAACACCAGCAAAGTAAACAGTGTGGCCAGGTAAATATAGAAATTGTTTTTTAATTTACGGGTAAGATTGGCCAGCCATTGGCCGAGTATGAGTTTAAGTTTTATCATAGGGCTAAATTACATGTGTAGTTTATAATGACTGACATGAACGAAATTATAGTCTTACTTTTAGTTTTAGCGCTTATTTTGCTGGTTTGGCTGGCATGGCGCGAGTTTGCAAGCAGTAAAAATGCGGCATTACTGACTCAGCTAGAAGACAAACATCGTGCCATGTTATTGGATTTAAACGATGGACTGAACAAGCTGGGAGACCGCTTAAATGCATCCTCGCAGGATAGTGGTGAAAAGTTAAAACAGTCCGTTTCACTAGAATTACAAGCCACGCGTGATGCCATGCAGGCGTTGCAATTGGCGGTGCTGGAAACTCTGCATAAAACCTTGAGCGAGCAGGGAAAATCGCAACAGGCGCTGATTAACGACACCATGCTGAAAGCCACCACAACGCTTACGCAGAGCATCGAAAGTCTCAGCAAAGTAGTCGATGCGCGCTTGGAAGAAATCGGCGGCAAAGTTTCGGTAAGATTGGATGAAGGCTTTAAAAAGACCAACGAAACCTTCATTAGCGTGATGGAGCGCTTGGCCACCATTGACGAGGCGCAGAAGAAGATTGATGGTCTCACCGTGAATATGGTCAGCCTTCAAGAATTATTGGGTGACAAGCGTAGTCGCGGCGCTTATGGTGAGGTGCAGCTGGAAGGCTTGGTACGTAACGTGTTACCAGTCAATAGCTTTAGCATGCAACATACCTTTGAAAACGGCTCGCGTGTCGATTGCGCGCTATTTCTACCCGAGCCCACCGGTACCGTGGCGGTGGATAGCAAATTTCCGCTAGAAAATTACCACAAAATGTTTGACAGCAGCTTAAGCGATGCCGAGCAAAACCTAGCTGAAAAGCAGTTTAAAGCCGATATTAAAAAGCATGTGGATGATATTTCTACTAAGTATATTATTCCCAATGTGACGAGCGACGGCGCCGTGATGTTTATCCCTGCCGAGGCCGTGTTTGCTGAAATACACGCTTATCATCCTGAAATTATTGATTACGCCATGATTAAGCGCGTGTGGCTGGTTTCACCAACGACTTTGATGGCCGTGCTTAATACTGCGCGCGCCGTGCTTAAAGATGTAGAAATGCGCAAACAAGTGCATATTATTAAAGATGAGTTGGGCAAGCTGAGTAAAGATTTTGAACGCTTTGATGTACGCATGAAAAAACTAGCAGACAACATTCGCCAAGCGCATGACAACGCGCAAGAGGTGCATAAATCTAGCCAAAAAATCACCAGCCGATTTAAGCAAATTGAACGAGTGGAATTAAGTAATCAACCCGCAGATTTGCTCGATATTATTGATGATAAAGAAGATTAATAAATAATCATAACCATATGAAAATTAAAGTATTATATTTCTCCAGAATCAAAGAAGCGGTTAATTATTCAACTGAAGATATCGACTTGCCAGCAGGTATTTCAACAGTAACAGCGCTTAAAAATTACTTAGCACTTCGTGGTGATATTTGGACAAATTTATTTAATGGCAAGCAAGTGGTGCGGGCAGCGATTAACCATACCTTGGTCGATGATTTATCGACAATTAATGCTGGTGACGAAGTCGCGTTTTTCCCACCAGTCACAGGCGGCTAAGATAATGTTTGGTGGCTAAATGACTGTACGTGTGCAAGCGGAAGATTTTGATATAGGCCAGGAGCTAAGCAAGCTACGCCTTGCCAACTCTAGCATAGGCGCTCTTGTCAGCTTTGTTGGTCAAGTACGCGATGTGAATGATGGCGATGCGATTAATACGCTCACGCTTGAGCATTATCCAGGAATGACGCAAAAAGCATTGGAGGCAATTGAGATTGAAGCCAAAATGCGTTGGAATATTATTGATAGCTTGATTGTTCATCGTGTTGGAATTATGCAGCCTCTTGATCAAATTGTCCTAGTGGTGGTTTCTGGTGCGCATCGCGGTGATGCTTTTCGAGCCTGCGAATTTATCATGGACTATCTAAAAACCAGCGCGCCATTTTGGAAAAAAGAAACCACAAGCCATGGCGAGCGTTGGGTTGAAGCAAAAATATCAGATGATGCGGCAAAAGCGCGTTGGATTAAATGATGTTGGCATAATAAGGCTACAGAAAGTAATGATGCAAAAACTACATGCAAGCGAGCTGAATGCCGCCATATCCTTAACGGATTTTACGTTTAAAACCACTGCTGAATTACTTGATAACGCAATAGTCTATCAGCCAAATGTGCATGGCTGGGTCGCGCAAAGCGAGGCTAAAAAAGCGGCATTATTCGGCTTAAATATGCCGCAAAGTGGGTTTAATGTGTTGGTGTTAGGTGCACATGGCAGTGGCCGAACATCGCTTATGCAAAGCGCGATGTTAGAAGTGGCCAAGCAAGTTAACTCTACGTCACTCAATGATTTGGTAGCTATTTATCATTTTGATCAGCCAAATCAGCCAACATTAATCAAGCTACCCGTTGGCCTTGGCTCGAAATTGAAAAGCGAAATGGATGGTTTTTCGCGTGCCTTGATGATGGAGCTACCTAATTTTGTTGCTGCGGATAGTCAGCAAGCCATGTTACACGCTGCCGAGCAATGGTTAACAACGGCAGTGGATGCCTTGCAAAAAACCTTTGAGACTTGTGAAACCCAACTAAATCATTATATTAAATTGCTTCAGCATGAAGTAATGGCTTATTTAAAAGCTTGGCAAGCGCCGCCTACTAGTGATGCCGATACCGCGACTGATAATGCATTAGAAGGGCTGATTAGCGAGCCATTTTTTACGCGTTTTCGTGTGAATTTGTTGGTGGATAATCGCCAAACGCAAACACTGCAATTAAATCAAGCGATTATTTACGATAATGATCCTAGCCTACAATCCTTATTTGGTGGGGTTGAGAGTGCATCGGATGCATCGCAAATGCCTGATTTTTTGCGCTTGCGCGCTGGTAATTTGCACAAGGCGGATGGCGGCATGTTGCTATTACATTTGCGCGATTTATTGGGCGATGACGCTAACGGTGCGCAAATGGTGGAGAAATTGCACCGTTTTTGCCGCAATGGCACGCTGCAAATTGAAGATGCCAGTAGTAGCGCGCTAAGCACAGCGTATTTGCCCAATAACACCCTGATTGGCCTGCAAGTCAAACTGGTGTTGATTGCCACGCGTGAAGATTTTTATGATTGCTTGGATGAGCAGCCAGATTTCTTCAATTATTTCCCCATTAAAGTGGAGTTTGCTGAGCGCATTTCAGCCAATCGTGAAAACTATGCGGCGATTGCGGGTTTTGTGGCACACAAGTGTACTCAACATCATTTGCCCCACTTTTCGCGTGATGCAGTCGCCGCCTTAATTGGCGCGCTACAACGCTTAGAGGAAGACCAAACACGCATTAGCACCAACTTTGCATTTTTAGAGCGTTTAATGTTGGAAAGTGCGGCTTTTTCGGGTAATGATGAACTTGTAGAGTCCACGCATGTACAAGCTGCGATTCAAGCCAAATCAGCCAGAAACCAGTATTTTGAAAGCCAAATTCGCGATTCAATTATTGATAATGAGCTCTTAATTCAAGTGCATGGCGAAGTGGTAGGGCAGGTGAATGGCCTTACGCATATCGAGTTAGGTGATGCCAGTTTTGGCTCGCCGATTCGTATCACTGCGCGCTGCCACCCTGGTGGAAAGGGCTTGATTAACATTGATCGCGAAGTGAATATGAGCGGCCCTAACCACGATAAAGGCATTTTTATTTTGCAAAACTGGCTTAGCGCCAGTTTTAGCCATTTGGCGCCATTAAGCCTCAACGCCTCACTAGTGTTTGAGCAGGAATATAACGGTGTAGAGGGCGACTCTGCATCTTGCGCAGAGCTGTTTGCGCTACTGTCTGCGATGGCGAACTTACCGATTCAGCAAGGCATTGCAGTGACTGGCGCACTGAATCAATTTGGCGAAGTGATGCCGATTGGCGGCGTAAACGAGAAAATTGAAGGTTATTTTAGGGTGTGCTTGGCACTTGGTTTAAATGGCAAGCAAGGCGTGATTATTCCCAAACGTAATCAACGCCATTTGCTGTTGGATGCTGCTGTGATGCAAGCGGTGAAGGAAGGTCAGTTTCATATTATTACCATCGACCATGTACTAGAAGGCATTGAGTTTTTGACGGGCGTGGCAGCTGGTGCGCAAGATGCAACTGGAAATTATGCTTCAAATACCGTGATGGGGCATGCGCAAAGCGTACTGGCGGCTTATCGCAAAACACTTGAAAGCAATCAACCCAAAAAATCAAGCTAAAAAATCAAACTTAATGGACGCAGAAAAAGATAATAAATGCCGATTAGACAAATGGTTATGGGCGGCGCGTTTTTTTAAAACGCGTAGCATCGCCGCTGATGCGGTGGGTGCTGGTAAAGTACGCGTGGATGGCGACCGCGCTAAACCTGCTAAAGAAGTGAAAGTCGGCATGTTGGTGAATATTCGCAATAAAGACTTTGAAATTGAATGTGAAGTGACAGGTTTAAGCAATATTCGCCGCGGCGCGCCAAAAGCGGGCTTGCTTTATGCTGAAACTGAAGACAGTAAACAAAAGCGTGAGAATGCAAAAATCACCCACGAGGCCGATCATGCTGCGCGCGAACGTGGCGCAGGGCGGCCAACCAAGCGTCAACAGCGCGATATTAAAAAATTTACTGGTATTTATTAAGCGTTTATCTGTTTACTTTCTATATTAATCAGCCACTTAATTAACCAATTGCAAGTTTTACTTGCATAACTGAATTAAATGTTGATAAACTAGCGTTCAGTTAATGAACGGATGTTGTTGATATTGTGCTGACTGACGAATACCGCTATAAAATTTTAAAAATTCTTGAAGCTAATCCTGAGATTAGCCAACGAGATTTAGCGCGTAAGCTGGATATTAGCTTGGGCCGCGTTAATTTTTGCTTAAAAGCGCTTATCGAAAAAGGTTTGCTAAAAGCGACTAATTTTCATAATAGTAACAACAAATTAGCGTATATGTACTTGCTGACGCCAAAAGGTTTAGAAGAAAAGTCGGTGATTACGGCGCGCTTTTTAAAGCTAAAAATGTTAGAACATGCCGCTTTGCAGGCTGAAATTGAAGAGCTGCGTAAGGATGCGAATCAAACAATTGGCATCAAGTTTCACCAGATGGAGATTAATCAGCTGTGAATAGTCAATATGCAATCATTTTATGCGGCGGATCGGGTACTAGATTGTGGCCATTATCACGCACGCTTCGCCCTAAACAATTGCTTGCGCTAAATGGCGAGAAAACCTTATTGCAACAAACAGCCAGCCGTTTGCTTGCGCATGTTGATGCAGCTAATTTATTCACCGTAACGCATGAAGACCATAAGTTTGAAGTAAAAGGCCAGTTGGCCGAGGTGGCACCTAATGCTGTAGCCAATGTATTAGCTGAGCCTTGCGCGCGCAATACCTTGCCTGCTATTGCTTGGGCGGTGAGTCAAATTCATCAAAAAGATTCCAATGCAATCATTGGTGTATTCGCTTCAGACCATGCCATTGATAATCAAACTGCATTTTTACAAGCTTGGCAAACGGCAGAATTAGCAGCGCAAGATGATTATTTGGTGCTGCTAGGCATCAAACCACATGAGCCTGCGACTGGCTATGGCTATATTAAGCCAAGCCAACAGCTGGCGTATAGTGGGGTATTGCCAGTACGCCAAGTAGCGCAATTTGTAGAAAAACCGAACACTGAAAAAGCTATTCAGTTTGTGCAAGATGGTTATTTGTGGAATAGCGGCATGTTTGTGTTTAAGGCCAGCGCATTCATGGCAATGTTGGCGGAGTATCAACCTGAAATAATGGAACAAATTGACGCGATGACGGTAGAAAATTTTGTTGAAACCTACACAAATTTTGCCAATATTTCGATGGATTATGGCCTGGCCGAAAAGGCTTATAAAGTCGCCGTGGTGCCTGTCGATATGGCGTGGAGCGATTTAGGTAGTTGGGATTCGATTTATCAGCGTCATGCAAAAGATGCAGATAACAACGTGATGCATGGCGATGTTTTTGCTCAAGATACAACTAACAGTTTGTTATGGAGCCAAACTAGCCTATTAGCAACGGCGGGCTTAGATAACATTGTCGTCATTCAAACCGCCGACGCGACACTCATTTGCGATAGAAGCCGCACCGAAGAAATTAAAACCTTGGTGGCTCGCGTAAAGATACACAAGCCAGAACTTACAGAAATTCACCAGACTGTATATCGCCCGTGGGGAAGCTACACGGTATTGGAAGAAAGTACCAATTTTAAAATTAAGCGCATTGTGGTGAATCCAGGTGCTAAGCTCTCTATGCAAATGCATAAACACCGTGCTGAACATTGGGTGGTAGTTTCAGGCGTTGCTACCATTACGAATAATGAAATTGAGTTTACTTTAAACGAAAATCAATCAACTTACATCTCCAAAACGCACCGCCACCGCCTAGAAAACAAAGGTAGCGAGCCGCTAGCGATTATTGAAGTGCAATGCGGTGATTATGTGGGCGAAGATGACATTGTGCGCTTTGATGACAAATATGGAAGAGTCAATTAATGACTAAAGTTGCGTTAATCACTGGAATCACAGGACAAGACGGGGCATATCTGGCCGAGTTTTTGTTGAGGAAGGGTTATATCGTGCATGGCGTAAAACGTCGCGCATCGCTGTTTAATACCGATAGGATTGACCATTTATATCAAGA
>JANYGD010000160.1 GCA_025359405.1 Methylotenera sp.
GATCGCCATCGCCATCGAACGCAATACCTAAACTCGCGTTGTGCTCAAGCACGGCTTTCTGCAAGGCTTGTGGATGTGTAGAACCCACATCTAGATTGATATTCAAGCCATCTGGCTTATTGCCAATACACACAAGCTCTGCACCAAGCTGCTGAAACACTGGCGGCGCAACATGATAAGTAGCGCCGTGCGCGCAATCAAGCACAATTTTAAGCCCGCGCAAATTCATTTTACTTGGAAACGTGCTTTTGCAAAATGCAATATACTGCTCTGCAGCATCATCAATGCGGCGCGCCTTGCCCAGCTTGGCCGAATCCATCACTTGCATCGGTTTATCTAGCTCGGCTTCAATGGCATGCTCAATCTCGTCGCCAAGTTTTGCGCCCTCACTCGAAAAAAACTTAATGCCGTTGTCATAATATGGGTTGTGTGAGGCAGAAATGACAATGCCCGCTTGCGCGTGTAGCTTTTTGGTTAAGTAAGCCACCGCTGGTGTCGGCATTGGGCCGGTGAGCAGCACATCCACACCCGCGGCAGATAGCCCAGCTTCTAGCACTGCCTCGAACATATAGCCAGAGATTCTAGTATCTTTACCAATAAGCACTGCCGGATGATTGCCTTTAGCACCAACTCTTGCAAGCACGCGGCCTACCGCGTAGCCCAAGCGCAGCATGAATTCCGGCGTAATTGGGTGCTCGCCTACACGCCCACGAATACCATCAGTACCGAAATATTTTTTACTCATGTGAGGATTATAACGAAGTCACTGAAAAGCACATAATTAAGCGTACGAGCAAGATAAAGAACGCGGCGCACGGCGCGGAAGAAGCAGAATGTACACGTTAGTACATGAGCATTTTGAGCACCGTGCAACAAAGTTATTTGCTTGCGCAGTCGCTTAATGCTGTCACGACTTTTAAGGCTTCTACGGTGGCCTTCACATCGTGCACACGCAGTATTCTAGCGCCTTTTTGAGCTGCGATCACAGCAGCGGCAATACTGGCGTAAAGCCGCGCATCGACATCATTGCCTGTAACTCGGCCAGTGACCATTTGACCAAGTATGGATTTGCGCGATAAGCCCACCAGCAAAGGCTGGTCTAGCTCTACGAAACTTTCTAGCTGTTGAATGAGCGTGATGTTATGTTCGCGCGTTTTGCCAAAGCCAAAACCAGGATCAAGCACAATTCGGCTTTTAGCTACCCCCGCGTCCATACTGGCTTGCAGGCGTGCTGCTAAAAAGGCTTTCACATCGCTTACTACGTCGTCATATTGCGGATTTTGCTGCATGGTCTGCGGCGTGCCTTGCATGTGCATCAAACACACGCCAACATTGGATTTTGCGACAATCTCAAGAGCGCTATCTTCTTGCAGGGCACGCACATCGTTGACCATAGATACGCCCACTGCAATAGCGGACTGCATCACTTGCGGTTTGTAGGTATCGATTGAAAGCGGAATGTTAATTTGTTTAACTAAACCCTCAATCACTGGCATTACGCGATCTAACTCTTGTTGCAAGCTCACTGGCGTGGCATTTGGGCGCGTGGATTCACCGCCAATATCGAGAATGTCTGCACCTTCATCCACAAGCTTGAGCGCATGTTCAATTGCCAAATTGGCCGCTGAAAACTTGCCGCCGTCAGAGAATGAATCGGGCGTCACGTTCACAATGCCCATGACGCGTGGCCTTGTTAAATCGAGCTGAAATTTTCCACAAATAAGGTGCATAAAAAAAGGACTGAGCCAAAAATAATATTGGTCCAGCCCTTATTCTAACATCAATCCTAACTTAACTTTTTGCTGTTGGCTGCGGTGCAGGTGTTGCAGTCGAACCTGAAGAAGTACCACTATCACTAGGCTTTACTTTAGGCTGACGCGGTTTTGGCTCGCGCACTGGTTTGCCCGCCATAATGTCGTTAATTTGGTCGGCATCAATGGTCTCGTACTCCATCAAAGCTGCCATCATCGCTTCCACTTTGTCGCGATTATCTTCCAATAATTTGCGCGCAATGCCATATTGTTCATCCAAAATACGTCGAATTTCTGCGTCCACTTTTTGCTGCGTAGCCTCTGAAACCGTTTTGCTGCTCATGTTACCGAAAAATGAATCTTGGCTGTCACCCGCATATACCATGGTGCCCAGAGCATCACTCATACCATAACGCGTGACCATATCGCGTGCTAACTTAGTCGCACGGTCAAAGTCGTTCGATGCGCCAGTGGACATTTGATGCATGAAAATTTCCTCAGCAATACGACCTCCAAACAATATCGAAATTTCTTCTAACATTTTGTCTTTGTAATTGCTGATACGGTCAAACTCGGGCAATTGCCAGGTTAAACCAAGTGCCCAGCCACGCGGCATAATTGTTACTTTATGCACTGGGTCAGCCTTAGGTAACAGTTTTGCCACCACAGCATGACCAGATTCATGATAAGCCGTGTTGCGGCGCTCTTCCTCGCGCATTACCATAGATTTGCGCTCAGGACCCATGTAAATCTTGTCTTTGGCGTCCTCGAAATCTTCCATATCCACCGTGCGTTTACTGCGACGCGCGGCAAATAAGGCGGCTTCGTTCACCAAATTAGCCAAATCTGCACCGCTAAAGCCCGGCGTACCGCGCGCGATAATATCGGCTTTCACGTCTGGGTCAATCGGCACTTTACGCATGTGAACAAGTAAAATCTGCTCGCGACCTTTAATGTCGGGCAAGCCAACCATCACTTGCCTATCAAAGCGGCCTGGGCGCATCAAGGCTTTATCCAACACGTCTGCTCTATTGGTTGCGGCGATAACAATTACGCCGGAGTTAGCATCAAAGCCATCCATTTCGACCAATAATTGGTTCAGCGTTTGCTCGCGTTCGTCGTTGCCACCACCAGTACCCGAGCCACGACTACGTCCTACGGCGTCGATTTCATCGATAAACACGATACAAGGGGAGTTTTTCTTGGCGGTTTCGAACATATCGCGCACGCGCGCTGCGCCTACGCCGACGAACATCTCGACGAAATCAGAACCAGAAATGGTAAAAAATGGTACTTTCGCTTCACCCGCAATAGCGCGCGCCAGCAAAGTTTTACCGGTGCCAGGAGGGCCAACTAACAAAACTCCACGCGGAATGCGGCCGCCAAGCTTTTGAAATTTACCAGGATCACGCAAAAATTCCACCAACTCAACCACTTCTTCTTTGGCTTCGTCGCAACCTGCAACATCAGCAAATGTGGTTTGATTATTACTTTCGTCTAATTGACGCGCTTTGCTTTTGCCAAACGAGAATGGACCACCACCCTTACCACCGCCCTGCATTTGGCGCATAAAGAAAATCCACACGCCGATGAGTAAAATCATGGGGAACCATGACATGAACATTTCTAACAATACAGAACGTTGTTGCTCTGGCTTGGCTTCTACCTTGACGTTGTACTTCATCAAGTCGTTCACCATCCACAAATCGCCAGGTGAATAGGTGTTAAATTCTTTGTTATCTTGCGTTTTGCCATGCACAACGTGGCCATCAATCTCCACGCTGGCAATACGGCCGTCTTTAGCCTCTTGCATAAATTGTGAGTAAGGCATGGAAGTTTCTGCCTTGCCCTTGCCAACAAATTGGTTAAAAACCGTCATCAGCACTAATGCGACAACTAACCATATTGCGATACTTTTTGCGATGTTATTCAATTCCCATTCCTTATTCTAAATAGGGGTCGTTCATTTAATCTGATTTTATACCTAATTGGCAGCGCTTACGACCCAGATTTACGGCCCAAGCCCAATAAATATACTTCACTGCTTCTATCTCTAGAAGCTTTTGGCTTGCGCGTCACTACTTTATCGAAGCGTTGACGCATAGTTTTTACAATTTCATCAAACCCGCTGCCGATAAAAACTTTGACCAGAAAATTGCCACCTGGTTTCAACCACTCGCCACTAAATTCAAGCGCCAACTCAGTTAAATAGGCCGCTCCCGCTTGATCCACATCTTTTACACCACTTATATTGGGTGCCATATCCGCAATTACAAGGTCTACAGGTTTATTATTTAACGCCTCTAGCAAGCGCTTTAATACTGCTTCTTCACGAAAATCGCCCTGAATAAACTCAACATTAGGAATCGCTTGCATGTCTAAAATATCCAGTGCAATTATCTTGCCATTGCCTTTTATACGTTGCACCGCCACTTGCGACCAACTGCCAGGCGTTGAGCCTAAATCCACAATGGTCATACCGGGCTTAATCAGCTTATCTTTGTCATCGATTTCAATTAATTTATAGGCCGCGCGGGCTCTATAGCCCTCTTTTTGTGCGCGCTTAACAAACTCATCATTCAGATGTTCTTGCATCCAAGCTTTGCTGGTTCTACTGACTTTCAAATTAACAACACCTGTTCATGATAAAATATTGCATTATTTAAAAGGTTTAACAAATGAAATTAAGCACCAAACAAATCGCGCATCTACGCGGCTTAGCGCACAGCTTAAGCCCTGTTGTGATGATTGGCAACAATGGATTGACTGACAATGTGCTAAAAGAAATCGAGCTGAATTTAAACGCGCATGAGTTGATTAAAATTCAAGTGGCGGGCGATGACCGCGATGCTAGAAAATTAACACACGCTGAAATATGCGAAAAGACTAACGCTACGCCAGTGCATCACATCGGCAAGCAGTTGGTGGTTTACCGCGCCAGCTCTACGGTTAAAGAATCTGCTAAGATTCACATCCCCAAACTCTAAATTTATTGGCGAGCTTTTAATACCAATACAAAGCCCAGCAAACATTCCAGCAAATACGCCACACTGGCGATGCCGTGCCATGTACTAAATCGATCGGCAAAAACGCTGTGCATCACATCGTTAGGTAACGCGTCGGTTTTAAGCTGCGCTAATATTGGCTGAATGCCGAAATGACCTGCCAGCACCAATAGCAACATCACAAACACCGCCCAAAAGAAGCTTTGTTTTAGCGCACCGGTGCCGTAATCCAGCAAGCGTTGAATCAACAAATAAAACGCGCTCGCCATGCCGATGTAGCTCACGATGGTAAATAATTTACCGGCTAAACTGCCCGCCAATTGCCTATCTTGCAGCGTATCAAATAACACATATGCAGTTAAGCCCGTCGTCCACAACGCGCCTACCCACAAGGTGATAACAATAAGATTTAAGCGACTTAACATCTTAGATGTAAAGTACGTCGAGTACTTCGTATTCTTTAATTCCACCTGGTGCGGCTACTTCCGCCACATCACCTGCAGATTTTCCAATCAGTGCACGCGCAATCGGTGAGCCGACAGAAATTTTTCCGCCCTTAATATCGGCCTCATCTTCGCCCACAATTTGGTAGGTTTTATTATCGCCAGATTCCAAATCTTCAATATTCACGGTAGCACCGAACACTACACGGCCTTCGGCATTGAGTGTTTTTGGGTCAATCACAAACAAGTTAGAGAGTTTAGACTCAAGCTCTGCGATACGACCTTCGATAAAGCTTTGTTTTTCTTTTGCGGCTTCATACTCTGCGTTTTCGGATAAATCGCCCTGCGCGCGCGCCTCGGCAATCGCCTGAATCACATTAGGCCTATCGCTACCACGCAAGCGTTGTAGCTCTTCTTTGAGCTGTTCTGCGCCTTTGATGGTAACGGGAATTTGATTTAATGCCATGCTAAAACCTTATAAAAAAATAAACCACACTCAACATAGAGCGTGGTTTTGAAATAATTAAACTTAAGTGTATTTTAAACTAGCTTTTTGTGCAAGTCTTGAATAGATTCTACATTCAACTCTTGCATGTGCGCCATGCCGATACACGCCGCCTTGGCTCCTGCTAAAGTCGTGTAATAGGTCACTTTATTCTGCAAGGCGCTGCGACGGATTTCATAAGAATCGGCTACCGCTTTTTTGTCTTCGGTCACGTTGACAATAAAGCTAATTTCGTTGTTTTTAATCATATCCACAACATGTGGGCGGCCTTCAGCCACTTTATTCACAGGCGTAACAGTTAAGCCATTTTCAGTTAAAGTTCTAGCCGTGCCTTTGGTAGCCACCAAGGTAAACCCTAAATTTGCTAAATCTTTGGCGATATCCACCACTTTTTGATGGTCTTCATTACGCACACTGATAAACGCACGACCGCCTTTTGGCAACTTGGCCGAAGCGCCTAATTGCGCTTTAACAAAAGCTTCAGCAAAGGTTGCACCCACGCCCATCACTTCGCCGGTCGATTTCATTTCGGGGCCCAAAATAGTATCCACACCCGGAAATTTAATGAACGGAAACACTGCTTCTTTTACTGAATAATAAGGCGGAATGACCTCTTTAGTGACGCCTTGCGATTTCAAACTTTGCCCAACCATGCAACGCGCAGCGATTTTGGCCAGTTGCAAACCACAGGCTTTGGACACGAACGGGACTGTTCTTGAAGCTCTAGGATTCACTTCAAGCACATAAACGGTTGTACCCTGAATCGCAAACTGTACGTTCATCAACCCCTTCACCCCAAGCGCTTTAGCCATTTGCAAGGTTTGTACACGTAATACATCTTGCAATTTTTTGCTTAGGCTATAAGGCGGCAACGAACAGGCCGAATCGCCCGAATGCACGCCGGCTTGCTCGACGTGTTGCATAATGCCACCAATTAACACATCCTCACCATCCGAGAGAGCGTCCACGTCGATTTCAATAGCGTCATTCAAAAAACGGTCTAGCAACACGGGCGAATCATGCGAAACCTTCACCGCTTCGCGCATATAACGCTCAAGCTGGCTTTGCTCGTGCACAATCTCCATTGCCCGCCCACCTAATACATAACTAGGGCGAACAACTAATGGGTAACCAATCTCATTAGCCGCAATTAAAGCCGCTTCTGGCGTACGCGCAGTACGGTTGGGCGGCTGTTTTAGGTCTAGCTCTTGCAACATTTTTTGGAAGCGTTCACGATCCTCAGCACGGTCAATCGCATCTGGTGTGGTGCCGATAATCGGCACACCGGCTTTCTCTAAATCGCGCGCCAATTTAAGTGGCGTCTGCCCGCCGTATTGCACAATTACGCCCACAGGTTTTTCGATGTTGACGATTTCCAGCACGTCTTCAAGCGTGACAGGCTCGAAATACAATCTATCTGAGGTGTCATAATCGGTTGAAACGGTTTCGGGATTGCAATTGACCATAATGGTTTCGTAGTCATCTTCGCGCATGGCAAATGCGGCGTGCACACAGCAATAGTCAAACTCAATACCTTGGCCAATCCTGTTGGGGCCACCGCCCAACACCATAATTTTTTTCTTAGTCGTAGGCTGCGACTCACATTCTTCTTCATAAGTCGAATACATATAAGCCGTGTTAGTCGCAAACTCCGCCGCACAAGTATCTACACGCTTATACACAGGGCGAATGTTCAAAGCTTGGCGATAGGCGCGCACCGCGTGTTGATCAGTATCTAACAATTTGGCCAAGCGCCTATCACTAAATCCACTACGCTTAAGCTGAAACAGCGCGTCTTTGTCCAAATCCGCAATATGTTTGCCTTTAAGTGCAATTTCGCGGTCGATAATGTCTTTAATCTGCGCCAAAAACCAAGGGTCAATCTTCGAAATAGTAAATACATCTTCAATCGTCATGCCGCATCTAAACGCATCGCCCACGTACCAAATACGCTCTGAGCGCGGCTCACCCATTTCTTTGGTAATCACATCTAAATCTGTCGTAAGCTCATCCAAGCCATCTACGCCCACTTCCAATCCACGCAAAGCTTTTTGAAATGACTCTTGAAACGTACGGCCAATCGCCATCACTTCGCCAACAGACTTCATTTGCGTGGTGAGGCGAGAATCGGCTTGTGGAAATTTTTCAAATGCAAATCGTGGAACTTTAGTCACGACGTAATCAATACTCGGCTCAAAACTTGCAGGCGTTGCGCCGCCAGTAATCTCGTTGCATAACTCATCCAAAGTAAAACCCACCGCCAGTTTCGCCGCCACTTTCGCAATCGGGAAGCCCGTGGCCTTAGAAGCTAACGCAGATGAACGTGATACGCGCGGATTCATCTCAATCACAATCATGCGACCATCGTCCGGATTAATGGCAAACTGCACGTTAGAGCCGCCGGTATCCACGCCAATCTCGCGCAACACCGCCAGTGAAGCATTACGCATGATTTGATATTCTTTGTCCGTGAGCGTTTGTGCTGGCGCCACGGTAATGCTGTCGCCTGTATGTACGCCCATCGGGTCGAGATTTTCAATTGAGCAAATGATGATGCAGTTATCGGCTTTATCACGCACCACTTCCATCTCGTACTCTTTCCAGCCGAGCATGGATTCTTCAATGAGCAATTCTTTGGTCGGCGATGCGTCTAAGCCGCGCTCGCAAATGGTGATGAATTCTTCGCGGTTATACGCAATACCACCGCCACTGCCACCCATGGTGAATGAGGGGCGAATAATCGCCGGGTAGCCTATCGCAGCTTGCACTTGCAAGGCTTCTTCTAGGCTATGCGCAATTGCAGATTTGGCTGAACCAAGCCCAATTTTGGTCATGGCCTCTTTAAATTTTTGACGGTCTTCAGCTTTGTCGATGGCTTCTTTGCTTGCGCCGATTAATTCGACATTGTATTTAGCCAGCACTCCATGCTTATCTAAATCGAGCGCGCAATTAAGCGCCGTCTGCCCGCCCATGGTGGGTAGTAGCGCATCTGGCCTTTCTTTTTCGATAATTTTTTCCACAACTTGCCAAGTAATCGGCTCGATGTAAGTTGCATCGGCCATCTCAGGGTCGGTCATGATAGTGGCAGGATTAGAGTTCACCAAAATAACGCGATAACCTTCTTCGCGCAAAGCTTTACAGGCTTGTGC
>JANYGD010000177.1 GCA_025359405.1 Methylotenera sp.
CCAAACCGCGTGTGCTGACGATTACACAATCTACTTACGATGGAGTGCTGTATAACGTAGAGGAAATTAAAGACATGCTGGATGGCAAAATTGGCACGCTGCATTTTGACGAAGCTTGGTTGCCTCACGCGACTTTTCACGATTTTTATGGCGATTATCATGCGATTGGCGAAGGTCGCCCGCGCTGTAAAGAAAGCGTGGTATTCTCAACGCAATCTACCCATAAATTGCTTGCCGGCTTAAGCCAAGCGAGTCAAATTTTAGTGCAAGATGCTGAAAATAACAAACTAGACCGCGATATATTCAACGAAGCTTATTAGATGCACACTTCAACTAGTCCGCAATATTCGATTGTGGCGAGTATTGACGTGGCTGCAGCCATGATGGAAGCGCCTGGTGGCACAGCCTTAGTTGAAGAGAGTTTGATGGAAGCCTTAGATTTCCGCCGTGCCATGCGCAAAGTAGACGAAGAATGGGGCGCGGATTGGTGGTTTAAAGTATGGGGGCCGAATGATTTATCTGAAGAAGGTCTAGAAGAACGCGAAGCCTGGATGTTGCACGCTAACGAGGCTTGGCATGACTTTGGCGACTTGGCACCCAGCTTTAACATGCTAGACCCAATCAAAGCGACCATTATCACGCCAGGCTTGGATATTAAAGGTAATTTCTCAGATAAATTTGGCATCCCTGCCGCGATTGTCACCAAATACTTGGCCGAGCACGGCGTAATTGTAGAAAAAACTGGGTTGTATTCGTTCTTTATTATGTTTACCATCGGCATCACCAAAGGGCGCTGGAACACGCTGGTAGCAGCTTTGCAGCAATTTAAAGATGACTACGACAAGAACCAGCCACTTTGGAAAGTATTGCCAGAGTTTATACAAAAACAAGCGCGTTACGAAAAAGTGGGTTTGCGTGATTTATGCGACCAAATCCATGCCGTGTATAAGGCTAATGATGTGGCGCGCTTAACCACCGAGATGTATTTATCTGACATGGTGCCCGCCATGAAGCCGACCGATGCGTTTGCCAAAATGGCGCATCGCGAGATAGATCGTGTGCCGATTGATGAACTGGAAGGTCGCGTTACTGCCGTGCTGCTAACACCCTACCCGCCTGGCATTCCGCTATTAATACCTGGCGAGCAATTTAATAAAGTGATTGTTAATTATTTAAAATTTGCGCGTGAATTTAACGAGAAATTCCCAGGATTTGAAACCGACAACCACGGCTTAGTAAAAGAGATAGTCGATGGAAAAGCGGTTTATTACGTGGATTGCGTAGAAAAATAAAACCACTATTTACGCTTATAAATCATGTCGCTATACTCAAGACCACTTGCAGCAACGTGGTCTTTTTTTTCGCTTAATTGCCATTCGCTCAAATTGATTTCCGAAAAATATGCATCGCCTTCATACGCAGCATGCACTTCGGTAATGTAGAGTTTACTGGCTAATTTCAGACCATCTTTGTACAACTCGGCGCCGCCGATTAAAAAAGGCTCTACATCGCCAGCACATAGTACCAATGCGGCTTCCAGGCTATGTACAATTAAAGTACCTTCAACTTTGTAATTTTTATTACGCGTCACAATCACTGTCGTACGCCCTGGCAGCAAACGCCCAAGCGATTCATAGGTTTTACGCCCCATAATGATATGATGCCCCATGGTAAGCGCCTTAAAGCGCTTTAAATCTTCTGGAAGGCGCCACGGCAGTGCATTGTTATTGCCAATAACGCCATTCTGCGCAATAGCAACGATGACAGAAAGATTGTTTTTCATACCACGACTTTTCAAACGGCAACTGGCGCTTTAATAGCGGGGTGTGGATCATAGTTTTCTAGCGTAAAGTCTTCAAACTTAAAGCTGAAAATATCCGTCACATTGGGATTGATCTTCATTTGCGGCAGCGGACGAAACTCGCGCGAAAGCTGCTCCTGTACTTGTTCCATGTGGTTTGTATAAATGTGCGCGTCACCCAATGTGTGCACAAAATCGCCCAATTTTAGGCCACAAACTTGCGCCACCATCATGGTCAACAACGCGTAAGAAGCAATGTTAAACGGCACACCAAGGAATATATCGGCACTGCGCTGATAAAGCTGACAAGAGAGTTTTCCATCGGCCACATAAAACTGAAAAAACGCATGGCAAGGTGGTAATTTCATTTGGTCTACATCGGCCACATTCCATGCGCTGACAATCAAGCGACGTGAATCAGGATTTCTCTTAATCGCATTCACTACTTGGGCAATCTGGTCGATATGGGTACCATCCGGCTTTGGCCAATTGCGCCATTGGTAGCCATACACAGGGCC
>JANYGD010000178.1 GCA_025359405.1 Methylotenera sp.
CCAAACCGCGTGTGCTGACGATTACACAATCTACTTACGATGGAGTGCTGTATAACGTAGAGGAAATTAAAGACATGCTGGATGGCAAAATTGGCACGCTGCATTTTGACGAAGCTTGGCTGCCTCACGCGACTTTTCACGATTTTTATGGCGATTATCATGCGATTGGCGAAGGTCGCCCGCGCTGTAAAGAAAGCGTGGTGTTTTCTACACAATCTACGCACAAATTGCTTGCCGGCTTAAGCCAAGCTAGTCAAATTTTGGTGCAAGATGCCGAAAATAACAAACTAGACCGTGATGTATTTAATGAGTCTTACTTAATGCATACCTCGACCAGCCCACAATATTCAATCGTCGCGAGTATCGATGTAGCTGCCGCGATGATGGAAGCGCCTGGTGGCACAGCCTTAGTTGAAGAGTCGTTGATGGAAGCGCTTGATTTTCGACGTGCTATGCGCAAAGTAGATGAAGAATGGGGTGCTGACTGGTGGTTCAAAGTATGGGGGCCAAATGATCTCTCTGAAGAAGGACTAGAAGAACGTGAAGCTTGGATGCTAAAAGCCAACGAGGCTTGGCATGATTTTGGCGACTTAGCACCAAACTTTAATATGTTAGACCCAATCAAAGCAACGATTATCACGCCAGGCTTGGATATTAAAGGTGACTTCTCTAATAAATTTGGTATTCCCGCTGCCATTGTCACCAAATACTTGGCTGAGCATGGTGTGATTGTTGAAAAAACGGGACTTTATTCATTTTTTATTATGTTTACTATCGGCATCACCAAAGGTCGCTGGAACACGCTGGTAGCAGCTTTACAACAATTTAAAGATGACTACGACAAGAATCAACCATTGTGGAAAGTATTGCCCGAGTTTGTGCAAAAACAACCATGTTATGAAAAAATTGGCTTGCGCGATTTATGTGAGCAAATACATGCAGTCTACAAAGACAACGACGTTGCACGACTTACTACCGAAATGTATTTATCTGATATGGTGCCCGCCATGAAACCAACCGATGCATTTGCTAAAATGGCACATCGAAAAATAGACCGAGTGCCTATTGACGAGCTTGAAGGCCGAGTGACTGCCGTACTACTAACGCCCTATCCGCCTGGCATTCCGTTATTAATTCCAGGTGAACGTTTTAACAAAGTCATTGTGAATTATCTTAAATTTGCACGTGAATTTAACGAAAAATTTCCAGGATTTGAAGCGGATAACCATGGCTTAGTGAAGGAAATGGTAGAGGGTAAACCTGTCTATTTTGTGGATTGCGTTCAGAATTAAGCTTTTTTACGCTTATATCCTACAACCCTAAAATATAACGCTCGTTGCGCTACTTTTGACTTTTGTTTTATTATAGGAAATTTATTGGCTGCTAAAAATTTCTTTTTACCAGGCCTAACTATTTTCCATTCTGATTCATTAATCTCTGGGAAAAAAACTGTTCCTGTAAACAGCGGGAACAGGTTTTGATTATAATTTTCGTCAATAATTTCAGTTAAAAGTACTTCGTCAGCAAACTCTTTTGCTTGTTTGTATATTTCACCGCCCCCGATAACGTAAACTTTTTCTTGATCCTTGGAAAGCTCTAAGGCTTCTTCTATCGAATGGCATACTTTACAGCCCTCTGCGATATAGTTTTTATTTCTAGTAATTACTATGTTATTCCGCTTCGGTAAAGGCCTCTTACCAAAGGACTCGTAAGTTTTACGCCCCATAATAACAGTATGGTTTAACGTTACTCTTCTAAAAAAGCGTAAATCTCTAGGTAAATGCCAAGGCAGTTTATCTCCGTCGCCAATAATTTTCTTGTTATCAGAAAGAGTTCCTACAGCTGCAATCATTACAATAATTGGTTTTTTAGACATTAATAATTTAACTATACTGCAACTGGAGCTTTAATGGCTGGGTGTGGATCATAATTTTCCAATGTAAAATCCTCATACTTAAAGCCAAAAATATCATTTACATTCGGGTTGATTTTCAGTTGTGGCAACGAACGAATATCTCTTGAAAGTTGTTCATTTACTTGCTCCATATGATTGGTATAAATGTGCGCATCGCCCAAGGTGTGAACAAAATCGCCTAGTTTTAAGCCGCACACTTGTGCCACCATCATGGTAAGTAGCGCATAAGAAGCAATGTTGAACGGTACGCCTAAAAATATATCCGCACTACGCTGATACAACTGGCAACTCAACCGACCTTCAGCCACATAAAACTGAAAAAATGCATGACATGGTGGCAATTTCATTTGGTCAACATCGGCTACATTCCACGCAGAAACGATTAAGCGGCGCGAATCGGGATTTCTCTTAATCGCATTCACTACTTGGGCAATCTGGTCGATATGGGTACCATCCGGCTTTGGCCAATTGCGCCATTGGTAGCCATACACAGGGCCAAGATTACCATTTTCGTCCGCCCATTCATCCCAAATCCGCACACCATTTTCTTTCAAGTAGGCTATATTAGTGCTGCCTTGCAAAAACCATAGCAGTTCGTGAATAATCGATTTTAAATGAACTTTTTTAGTGGTAAGTAAGGGAAACCCTACGTTCAAATCAAAACGCATTTGGTAGCCAAATACCGAAAGTGTGCCCGTGCCAGTGCGATCTTCTTTCTTATTGCCATGCGCCAAAACATAGCGCATTAAGTCGCAATACTGTCTCATAAAAAGGTCTGTTCCATGCTAAATTTTAAGTATTTTTCGCAATAAAATCTTTAATCGCAGCAATGTCAGCATTCATCACAGTGAATTTTTGTGGTAAATTTTCGATTCCATATAGGCTTGTAGGCCGCTCTGGTGCTTGACCTAACGCTTCCATAATTGCATCTTCAAACTTGGCTGGTAACGCGGTTTCCAGCACCACCATCGGCGTATTTTTTTCACGATATTCGAATGCAACTTTCAAACCATCCGCCGTGTGTGTGTCAATTACTACGCCATATCTAGCCTTAGTTTCACGAATAGTCTGCATGCGATTTGCGTGATTGCTACTGCCTGATACAAAGCCAAATTCAGCAAGTTTTGGCATAAGGTATTTAATATCAAATGCCCCGCCATTATCGACGCTTGCCCATAACTCGCACACTTTCGTGCCATCTTTGCCCACCAAGTCAAACACAAAGCGTTCAAAGTTTGAGGCTTTGCTAATATCCATTGATGGGCTGCTAGTATGATAAGTATTGGCCGAGCCTCGTGGACGATATACACCCGTTTTGAAGAATTCATCCAGTACGTCGTTTTCGTTGGTCGCGACGACCAATTTATCAATCGGCAAGCCCATCATACGGGCAATATGGCCTGCACAGACATTGCCAAAATTGCCACTAGGCACTGCAAAATCAACTTTCTGCGCGTTATTTTGTGTGACTGCAAAGTAGCCCTTAAAGTAATACACCACTTGTGCGACAATGCGACCCCAGTTAATGGAATTGACCGCACCAATTTTGTATTTTGCTTTAAAAGCTGCATCGTTGGAAACCGCTTTCACCATGTCTTGTGCGTCATCAAACACGCCTTTGACGGCAATGTTAAAGATATTGTCGTCTTGTAAACTGAACATTTGTGCGGTTTGAAAACGGCTCATTTTTTTGTGCGGCGACAGCATAAATACACGCACACCTTTTTTGCCGCGCATTGCGTATTCGGCGGCAGAGCCAGTATCGCCCGAGGTGGCACCGAGAATATTGGTAGTTTCACCTTTTTTCGCCAGCACATACTCAAACAAATTGCCCAACAACTGCATCGCCATGTCTTTAAACGCTAGTGTTGGGCCATTCGATAAACTCAATAAATACAAGTTATTTTCTAGTTTTAATACTGGTGCAATATCTTCTGCGTTTTGGCCGCTGCGCGTAAAGCTATACACATCCGCACGATAAGTTTTGTTGATAATTGCTTTTAAATCAATGGCAGGAATATCATCAATCAAACGACTTAGAATATAAAATGCCAAATCACGGTAATTCATGCCGCGCATGGCTGTTAAATCAGCATCGTTAAATTGTGGATAGGTTTCTGGCAAGTACAAACCGCCATCTGGCGCCAAACCACCCAATAAAATTTCGCTAAAACTAAGTGCTGGCGATTGCCCGCGGGTGCTGACATACTTCATTACTTATTCAATTCTTCCATCCTTAACTTAACCACCTTACCTACAATGGCAGGTAACGCCTCGATTTGCGCGATGCCTGCATCCATATTTTTCTCTTGCGTAATGTGCGTTAAAATCACAATGTCGGCCTCAGTTTCGTTATCATCTGGCTCTTTTTGTAGCATGGCATCAATCGAAATATTGCGGTCAGCCAAGAT
>JANYGD010000181.1 GCA_025359405.1 Methylotenera sp.
CACATGAAATATCAGTTGTGAATGCTTTAGGGAATAGTTGTGATAAATGCAAAACTGGTGGCCGGGGGCAGAATCGAACTGCCGACACGCGGATTTTCAATCCTCAAACAGTCCTCGCCGCTTTCCATCTGCTGGCTCAAGCCGAAGGCGCGGCACAGGGGACTAAAAAACCATGCGAATGAGGTGAAAATAAATGCCCTGCGAGGCAATATCCATGCAGGCTGTATGGTATCTAATTTTTGAGTTATGGAATACCAATTACCTTAAGGTATTCCTCAAGCGTGAGGGTGAGGTTGCTAATTGAGTTATTGATTTCATCCAAATGCGTGTTTGAATCAAGATGCAGCTTCTCTAACAATGCTTTGTGTTTTTCAATCGCGTCTACATGCGCATCGAATTTAGTGTTCTTTAATTCTTGTTCTGCCATTGCTAATCTCCCCTTTAATAAGTTTGTACTATAACGGTTTTACCGCGCCACGGCTTGCATTAATCCATTTGCCATAATCCACCCGCATGTTGGTTTCTGCGGCATTTGCAGCGGGTACTAATGATGGGGCAATTAAAATAAGACTTATCAGAATTTTGCGCATTGAGTCTCCTAGCGAATGTGTGACATACGCATTTTTAGAGGTCATTCAGGCAAGCTTAGTTCAGCGAAATTTAATAACAGGGGGACAGATTGCGATTATTGCCTTCTCTGCAAGCCAATGTCCATGCGGCTACAGAGCACTATTTTTAGCATGTTTTAACTTAAAAAATGTGCTACTAAACTTCTAACTCAAGCTCGTTCACGTAATAAAAATGGTCTTCACGGCTTTCGTTCAGCATTTCCACTTCTTCCGCGGCGGTTTGTAAGGTCATAAAGGCATATACAAGATGGTTTTGCTCGTCTAATACTTGGTAAATCGTCATTTTTGTGCCCCTTAATACTTAAGTTGAACAATGGCGTACTTAACAAAGTAATCAGCAAAAATCAGGCCAAAAATTTAATTGATTTAAGGTAAGAGTTAAATTTTAAAAATGAATGATTATTGATTGGGTTGTTTATTTTAATTAAAGTAAATTCTAGAAAAGCGTTTGGCAGTTATGCACTATCTATGCGCGTAACTGGCATTTTAAGCCTTGGCCGCGCTAAATAAGCGCGTAAACTCCATCTGATTTTTGTTGGAAGTAGTGCGATATTTGGTTTTTAATAACGCTTGTGCCCCTTCCTCATTACCAATTCTATGCTGCGTTAGTACTTCACCCGCGCACAAATGCAGCTCTGCATGTACCTTACGCGCAGCTTCATATTCTGGCAGATGACCATATAAGTCTTTGCCTTCGCCATAAAGCCATTTTCCTATCGCACATAGGTTATCCTGCGAGAGTTCAGTGACATTTAAATTCTTACGGTTCGTGCCATCCATCTCTTTCAGTAGTTTTTCCTTCAAAGCATGGTGAGTATCAAGTAGCTGTTGAAGATTAAAGCTCGACAAAGCCTCTGGCTTTGGCTCGTCAACTTTTTTATCAAACCAGTCTAATAATGCCATTTTTATTCTCCTTGTTATATTTTATGGTTACGTTTTATCATTATTAACAAATTACTACCTTAAACACGCTGAACTTTAGAAAAGATTGTAGCAAAGGCTGTGCCAAGCACGAGTTAAATAGATAACTATCTGAATTTAAACATTAAAATTTTAATTTTAATGTTGAGTGTGGATGAATCAAAAGCATGGGTGCGCACATATAAGGTGCGCGTGCACTAAACTATCGTTCGGCTATGCTAGCTATTGGGGCGCAATAGTTTCATCGAATAACAGGGAACAGACCACGATTATCAATTACCCTACAATCCAATATCCATAAGGCTCCCAGAGCGTCTGTTTTTAGGATAAAAGCGTCTTTAGTATCAAAGTTTTTTCTTTCGGCGTATTATCTAGCCCAACGCTACTGGAGATTAGCCATGAAACCCAAAACCCGTCTCAGCCTATATTATTTGGCAACTTATCTGTTTGTGACAGGTGTTGGGCTGCTGTTTGCGCCGCAATTTTCGCTTAAATTACTTTTTTCAACCGGACATTATGACAACACGTTTGTGCAATTTACTGGTGCGTTTATGATTGCGCTAAGCATGGTGGTGAGCCAGATTATTCGCCACAGTGTCGAGGTGCTTTATTCCACCACTTTGGCGGTGCGCACGTTTTTTATTGTGGTGATTGTGTGGCTTTATGTGCAAACGCACGATCCGTTGTTCCTTGTCGTGCTAGCCGTGGTGGCGCTTGGTGTCGCGCTTACGACAACCTCATTCATACTCGATAAACGCACACAAAAATAAAGCTTAAGTTCTAAGCTTAAATATCATGTTGCGTTTTGCCGTCATCATTGTGGTCTCAATTGCGGTAATAGTGGCCGTTAGTGCATGCTCCACACTGAGTATTATCAACGGATTGACACCATCTGACACATATGTTGCAACCACAAATATTAAGTATGGAACCGATCCGCGAGAAAGGTTAGATGTTTATCAGCCGCAGCCAGCAGCAGGTTTAAAAGCACCACGCGATGGCTACCCCGTTGTGGTATTTTTTTATGGTGGAACGTGGAACAGCGGCGAACGCAAGGATTATAGATTCGTCGGTGAGGCATTGGCATCACAAGGTATCGTTGTAGTTATTGCAGATTACCGATTGTATCCTCAGGTTCGTTACCCTGAGTTTCTGAAAGATTGCGCGCGGGCGGTTGCATGGGCACGACGTGAGGCGCCCAACTACGGCGGCAACACTGCGCGTTTGTATATCATGGGGCATAGCTCTGGCGCTTATAACGCCGCGATGCTGGCGCTTGATCCTCGATGGCTGAAGGCTGAAGGTGTAGCAATATCGGATCTGGCCGGTTGGCTTGGCTTGGCTGGCCCGTATGACTTTTTACCGATTACGAATGTAGAAGCACAGCCAGTATTCTTTCATCCGAATTATCCAGCTGGCTCGCAACCCATCAGCTACGCATCTAAGGTAGCACCGCGCACGTTTCTTGGTGCGGCAGCCACCGACGCGCTTGTTAACCCAGAACGAAATACGAAACAACTGGCAGAGAAGCTGAGCGCGGCAGGCGTGCCCGTAACACTCAAGATTTATCCAAGAGTGAGTCACACTACTTTAATTGGTGCATTCGCACGTCCGTTGCGCAGCATTGAGCCGGTACTCAAGGATGTTGTGAAATTTGTCGGTGAGGACATCGCGGCGCAGTAAAGTGCTCACGAAAGCATGAGACAAATACGAGAGTTCATGAAATGCTTGTTCGGCATTCTGGTTCCCACGCCCGCAGCGCAAAGAATAAATGCTGGGAATTGAAATAAGGTTTTTTTAATATTGGTTAAATAGTTTTGAATAACTTGGAATGGTTATTGCTTGTATTTAATTGAAAGTAGCATTTTTTTAATTTAGGTTTTTATTTTTGTGAGGTGTATCAAACTTAGTATGTAGATTGGGGACTATCATGACAAGGTTCTGCTTTACTTTGTTTTGTTCGGCTGTATTTTATTTGTGCTCGGCAACTTCAACGTTGGCAACGCCAACCGATGAGCTGGTGCATCAGCTTGATGCCCAAGTATTGCGTGTACAAGTTATGCTGGCAAATGGTAACTTTGGGCTTGGTTCTGCTGTTGTTATCGCAAAAAATCAACTGGTCACAAATTGTCATGTAGTGGCAAATGCCAATAGTATTATTGTGGTTAATAACGGCATACCGCTTCCTGTAAGCGCCATTAAACCAGATTGGCACCACGATTTATGTATTTTAAAAGTAGATGACTTAGATGCGCCTATTGCAAAAATAGGCTCAAGCAAAAATCTTAAGTATGAGCAATCTGTTTTTACCGTAGGCTACCCCAATTTTGTAGCGGTACCCATTAGCACCTTTGGCGTTGTAAAGGGGCTGTACCCCATGGATGATAGTGTGATTATACGAGCCACCAGCACCTTTGGGCTTGGTGCCAGCGGCGGCGGCGTATTTGATGACGATGGTAATTTAGTGGGTGTGATTACGCTAAAAAGCCCAGGCAGCAATGCTTATTATTACAATATGCCTGTAGAGTGGGTGCAAGCGCTATTGAATGCACCAGAACAGGCCATTAGCACTAAAAGTGAGCAGCCTTTCTGGGCATTGTCATACGATAAATGGCCATATTTTATGCAGGTTGTTCAACCGTTCTTAACCGAAAATTGGGATTCGTTATTACAAATAGCGACTAAATGGACAGAGCAAGAGCCAAATACTGCGGAATCTTGGTTTTACCTGGCTACAGCTGAGTATGCAAGAAATGACTTCCAAAAAGCAGAAGCGCATTTGCAAAAGGTGGTAGCGATGAATAATCAGCATAGCCAAGCGATCTATTATTTGGGCTTAATAGCAGAAGAAAGTGGCAAACACACATTGGCTTTGGCTGATGTTGCGTTGCTGAATAATTTAGATGAGACAGTTGCTACCGAGCTTAAACTTGCTATGGGAATGACGGAAGCGCAACGTTAATATACGTAAAAATGATGAATTATATATGCGCTGCAAGGCAATATCCATAAGGCTTACAGCGCATATAATTTTGGCTAAAAAGTGCTAGTAAGTGGTTTTAAAAATTCTACAACTTTATAACGGCCGCAGAAAACCTAGCCACTTCATATGTCTGTATAATCAACGCATTGTATTATCATTATTAACATTTCAACCTAAATAGAAACCCCCTCATGTTCACACTACCTTCCATGTGGAACATCATCATATCCACCATCGTGTTTGTCATTGCGGCTTGGTATTTCCGTCGCTTGTTAGATGCGCATGGCATCCCCAAAGGCATGACGCGCGGCCTGGTAGTGCTTGTATTGGCTTATGTAGTTTCCTGGGCTTCTGGCGAAGTGGTAGATTGGGTGCAAGAGAAAATTTATGGCCCGCAACCAGTGTCGCAAACTTCAGAAGATTTAAATCAATTGCTAAAAGATTCTGGCATTACACCGCCTTAAATTCCGCAGTGCAGTTTTTAAAATCTAAATACCTAGCATCCAGCCTTACTCAAGTCTGTGGCGTCATTCAGACAGTGTTAATAATTTACAACAAATAAGCATCCTATGTTATTGACGCAATAAGGCATTTTGTGCGAGTATGGAAGACCTAGGCAATGTACAGCGTGTGGATTGATGATGTTCGTTTTACAAGGAGAACAGAACTTGAAAATGACGATACAACAGTATATTGAGGGGTTTAATAACCCTGTGTGCCTGAAGTTATCAGGCCTTGGACTTAAAGCTTGAGTTTGATTAAAGCTTAAGCCTTCAACATGATGGATTTATCTGTAGTTTATAGTAAAACTGCTAAGGGATTGCGCGCTCGCACTTCTCTCATTGGCGGCTTGTCATCGCATTTGATGAGAGTGCTTACGCACGTCGATGGCACATTAAAAGCCGAGATGATTCTAGTTAAATACGACCAACTTTCCGAACAGGAACTAGCCGTGGCTTTGACCCAGCTTGAGAGTCAAGGCTATATCAAGCCTATACCTACCACTATCTCTAACAATGACGATTGGGCGCCAACTACCAATTTTACGCCAATGGTGGTTGAAGAATTTCAAACCGTAGAGGAAATTGAAGCTAAAGCGCGTGCGGTGGCTGAAGAACAAGCTCGATTGGAAGCAGAACGTAAAGCCAAGGCAGAGGCAGAGGCGGAACAGATTCGTATTAAAGCGATAGCGGATGAAAAAGCTAAAGAAAAAGCCAGGGCCGAAGCCAAAGTAAATGCGCGTCTTGAAGCAGATCGTATCGCCCGCGAAGCTGAGGAAGCGCAGAAAAAAGCCGAAGCTGAAGCTAAGGCCAAAGTTGAAGCAGCAGCAAAATTAGAAGCCGCACGCAAGGCTAAAGCCGCCGAGCAAGTGCGATTGGCGGCAGAGCGCCAAGCCAAAATGGAGGAGAAAGCGCGGCAAAAGGCTGAGCGCAAGGCGCAGGAAGAAGCGGAGCAGCTTGCTCACGCCAACGCCAAAGAAAAAGCTAATGCGGATGCGAAAGAAAATGCGCGTCGTGAAATTGAGCGCATCGCCCTTGAGGCAATAGAAGAACAAAAAAGATCTGAAGCGGAAGCGCGTGTAATTGCTGAAAAAACCCGACTAGAAGCGGAACGTAAAGCCAAAGCCGAAGAAGCCAGATTGGAAACCGAGCGTAAAGCTAAGGCGGATGCGGAAGCCGAACAGATTCGAGCTAAAGCGGAAGCCGAACGCAAGGCGCAGGAAGAAGCGGAGCAGGTTCGCGCCAAGGCAGAAGCTAAAGCAAAGTTAGAAGCCGAAGAAAAAGCTAAAATTGAAGCGAAAGAAAACGCACGCCGCGAAATAGAACGCGTTGTTCGCAAAGCTGAAGAAGATCGAAAAAAATCTGAAGCCAAGGCCAAAGAAGCCCGCCAAGAGGCTAAGCGTAAAGCCAAGGCAGAAGAAGAAGCGCGCCTAAAGGCAGAACGTAAGGCTAAGTTGGATGCAGAGCAAATGCAAGCTGATGCGTTAGCCGAAGAAAAGGCGCGAGCAGGAGCAAAAGAGAACGCACGCATTGAAATGGAACGATTTGCACGCGAAGCTGAAGAAGAACGAAAAAAATCCGCAATTGAAGCCCGCAGCAAGGCCGAAGAAGCACGATTGGAGGCCGAACGTAAAGCGCAGGCAGAAGCAGAACACATTCGCGCTAAAGTGGAAGCCGAAGAAAAAGTGCTAGCAGAAGCGAAAGAGAATTCACGCCTAGAAATGGAACGCATTAGCCTAGAGGCTGACGAATTACGAAAGAAATCTATACCAGAAACTCAGACTAAAGTTGAAGTAGTAGCGCATGAAGTAACGAAGCCGCGATCTTGGGAAGAGATTGAGCAGGAAGAGGAACGGGCTTTTGAAGAAGAGGAGCACATTAGCAAAGATGAAGTAAAAGTAGACGTTGAGGTCGATAAAATATCCCAGCAAGAAGCTGAAAAGCTGGGACGCGTGGAAATTAAGCGCGCTGCAAAAGAAGAGGCTGAAGCTAATTCTAAGGCTCAAGGCAGGAAATCGTCAATAGACTTAGATATCGCCAAATGGGCTGCTTTGGCTATTAAAGTTGTGCTGGTTTACCTGCCCTTGGTTGTGCTGCTGCTGATTGGCCTCATGCCATTCTTTAACATCGGTATGTTGGTTGCACCTATCGAGAAGCTTGCTTCGGAGAGTGTTGGTGAAACAGTGACCATTGAGCAAGTGCATGTTTCGTTATGGCCGCAGCCGCATATTACGCTTGGGAATATCGCGATAGGTGCTAACCCTAGTTTAAAAACCGATGGTATGAAAATCGAGGCTTTGCATGTTTTGCCAGAAACTTCAACCTTATTTGAAGAAGTGAAAATGGTGGAATCGCTCGAGTTTGAAGGAGTGAAAATTAATCAGGATAATTTTGGGCAGCCGCAGCAATGGATTAATAATTTAAGTAAGGCGCAAGGCTTGAAGGTTGCGCAGATTAATTTGAAAAAAGTTGTGCTTGAGATTCGCGATCTTGAGCTTGGCACTTTTGATGGGAAAGTCGAGCTTGCTGAGTCACGCGAACTTGAAAGGTTTAATTTGAACAATATCGACCATACACTTTCAGCCCAGATAACGCCCCAAGGTAGTAGCTTTGATGTTGCGCTTACCGGCACCAATTGGCCTTTGCCGATAAATCCGAAAGTTGTGTTTGGTGAACTCAAGGCCAGAGGGACATTAAACCAAAGTCAGATTAATTTCAGTCAGATCGAGGGCAATATTTATGGCGGAAGCATCAAGGCCAAGGCGGTTGTCGATTGGTCTAATGAATGGTCGGCTGCGGGAAATTTCGACTTGTCCAATGCCACTTTGCCGCAAATGCTGAGCACTTTTGGCAGCGGTGCTTCCATCGATGGTAAGCTTGAATTGGTAGGGACTTTTTCTTGCAGATCAGCACAAGCAGCCAAGCTAGTTGATGGTCCGGAAATTGTGGCAAGTTTCGAAGCGCGCGATGGCAAGATTAATGGCGTTGATCTGACGCTAGCAGTGTTGTCTAGAAGCAATCAATCTTTGACTGGTGAACCCACACATTTCGATACACTTACTGGCAACGTACTGCTGAATAATGGGTATTATCAATATAGACAACTCGCGTTGGAAACTGCTCAATTCCACGCTAAGGGCAATATGGATATTCAGCCGAATCAGGATATTTCGGGGAAAATAAGCGCTGACCTTGCAGCAGAATCGCGTCGCCTGCAAGCCAGATTCAGCTTGGCTGGCAGGGTTGGCGACGTACAACGGCAATAACCTGAGTTTATATTTAAGTTAATCTCTAGAACCAAGAAAGTCTGACTTACCAAGTTCAACGCCGTTATGGCGCAAAATATTGTAGGCAGTGGTCACGTGAAAATACACATTTGGATTCACCCAAGCCAGCAAATAAGCCTGTCCTGTAAATTTTAACTCCATTTTGCGCACTGTAATCGTAATAGCGCGGGTTTCACTGCCTTCCATTTGTGCAGGTTTGATTGTTTCTATAAAGGCGATGGTTTTGGCAATGCGCGCTTGCAAGTCTGCAAAAGTGGCTTCATTATCTTCGTACTTGGGCACTTCTAACCCCGCAAGCCGCGCAGCCGCACCCTTACTCATATCTGTGGCAATTTGCACTTGCCGTAACAGTGGGTACATATCAGGAAAAAGTCGCGCGGTAAGTAAAACTGTAGGCTCAATTTTCTTCGCGTCGGCGTACTCTTCGCCTTTTTTTAAAATGTGCGATAGATTGTTTAAAGTACGTTTAAGCGGAGGAATGATGGCATCGTACATAGCTAACATGGTGAAATCCTAAAAAATATTTTAACAAGCTTTAGTATAGGCTTATTTTAGTGAGGCCAAAATATTTCACCTATATTTTCGCATCAGCCTATGATGAAACGACTGTTCATCAGAGGAGAAATATCATGGCTAAAGGACAAATTCGCGGTAACAAAGAAGTAAAAAAACCTAAAAAAAGTAAAGAGGTGGTGGTGCCATCGAGCTCAATTATCCCAATGAAATCAAGCACTCCGCCTAAAAAATAGATTTTTGTAGCTAGGTGTTAAATGGTGATTTTTTATTAGATTCCAGCGTACCACTCGTAGCCGGCCGAGTCTTCCCAATAGCCGCCTTTGCCGCCTTCGATATCATCAAGCTTTTCGACTAAAGCAATGCGCATAATGTATTTGGCTTGCTTGTAGCCAAGTTGTCGTTCAACGCGCAACCTAATAGGCGCGCCATTCTTGATGGGTAGCGTTTCATCATTGAGTTTGTAGGCAAGCATAGTTTGCGCGTGGTAAGCGTCATCCATATCAATACTTTCGTAATATTTTTGGCTGCCATCATCTTCCATTGGGTCTGCGCAATAAAACACCGCAAAGCGTGTTTGCGGCAACGGTTTCACCAGCGCTAGCACCTCGTGCAAGGGCGTGCCAGTCCATTTGCCGATGGCGCTCCAGCCTTCTACACAATCGTGACGTGTAATTTGCGTACGGCTGGGCAGTGCTTGAATTTGCATTAGCGTGAGTTTCATTGGTTTTTCTACCAAGCCGTCTATTTCTAGCGCCCAATCTTTGAAATCATCTTTGGCTAAAGTTTGATATTCGGGGCTATAGGGGAACGAGGTGCCATTACTACGAAAGCTCGGTGACAAATCGGCTTCGCTGAATTCTTGTGCCATCGATTTGCGTGCGCTAATTAGTCGGTGTGCATTTTTGCTCAAATTTCCACCAGTACTCAGTACATTGGTAAACCATTCAGAGTTAGATAATTTGTCGCAACCTGCCAATGCAACCGTGCCGGCACCAGCCAGCAGCCTTGCTAGGAAGCGTCTTCTTTCAGTTTGATGTACCACACTTATTCCCCATCTTTGTGAGAAGAATTAATCTTGTATTGCCCAGTAATCATTGATCGCAAATTGTTCCAAACGCCAGTGATAATCACCTCAAACACATGAATAAATACAAAAGCTACCAGCAGCCACGCCACGATAAAATGAATGGTGCGTGCAGATTGGCGACCGCCAAATAAATCGACCCAGCCTGGAATGAGCGAATCCAAAAAGGGTGACATTGCAAAGCCCATTAATATCACTAGTGGTAGCAATATAAAAATGACGCTTAAATAAGCCATTTTTTGCAACACGTTGTATGGAATAGCAGCCTCACCGCTTGCATGTTTAAAGCGTGCGTGGTCTTTAATAGATTGCCAAATGGAAGCTCGGTCACTTTTGGTGGTTAAAAGGTCGCGCTGAACGTGTTTTGCGAGAAACGAGTAAGCGATGTAACAAATGCCGTTAATAACAAACAGCCAGGCAAAGAAAAAATGCCATTGTCTTGCCATTGCCAGCCATTTTGGACCAGGAATTGTGATCCAAGACGGAAATCCGCGTGAGATTAATTTACCTTCAGGACCCATGGATGCGCCAAATACGCCTGTGGTATTAAATTTATAACCCATAATATTCGTGATGCCGACTAGCTCGCCGTTACTGGTTTTTGCGCTCTTCATTTCGAGTATGGGCGCATAGCCATTGTATGAAGATTTGCCTAAATTCAATGCCGCA
>JANYGD010000025.1 GCA_025359405.1 Methylotenera sp.
AAAGCCACGTTTTCGCGGATAGAAATAGGCGCAGTTGTATGATTCACGCCAATGGTAAATAATTGCATACGTAATTTTCGCGTATTGGCTTATGTTAAGCAAGAAATACAGCTAAAATAACGGTTTAGCAATTAATTTAGACGGAATTGGAATTTAGCCATGAGTAAAACTTATAGAATCGCCCCGAGTATTTTATCTGCCAATTTTGCCAAGCTTGGCCAAGAGATTGATGATGTCATTAGCTCGGGTACTGATTTGGTGCATTTTGACGTGATGGATAACCACTACGTGCCAAACCTGACCATTGGCCCGCTGGTGTGTGAAGCGATTAAAGAAACTGCCAAGCGTGTGGGCGGTATTATCGACGTGCATTTGATGGTTGAGCCGGTAGATCGCATTATTCCTGACTTTGCCAAAGCAGGTGCCAATATCATTACATTCCATCCAGAAGCCTCTAAACATATTGATCGTAGCCTAGCCATGGTGCGCGATTTAGGCTGTAAATCTGGATTGGTGTTTAATCCTGCGACGCCATTACATTACCTTGACCATGTGATGGATAAAGTGGATATGGTGTTGTTAATGAGCGTGAACCCAGGTTTTGGTGGGCAAAAATTCATTCCCGAAACTTTAAATAAACTTAAACTTGCGCGCACAAAAATTGATGCTTATATGAAAGCAACAGGTCGCGAAATTTGGCTGGAAGTCGATGGCGGCGTGAATGCGATGAACATTGCTGAAATCGCCAAAGCTGGCGCTGATACTTTCGTTGCGGGCAACGCGATATTTACGCAGGGCAAAGAGTCGGACAAAAATCGCTACAATACGATCGTAGGCGAATTGCGTGCTTCACTGGCCACAGTAAAGTAATTGAGCCAAATTGACGACCTAAAATTTAAAGTGAAGGCCGTCATGATTGATCTTGACGGTACGCTGGTGCATACTGCGCCAGAAATCGCTGCAGCAGCCAATTTGATGTTGGCCGATTTAGGTAGGGCGCCGTTGCCTTACAGCCAAGTGGAAAGTTATATTGGCGAAGGTGCGATTGCATTGATTAAGCGTTGTTTAACAAGGCAAATAAATGTTGAACCTGATGCTGAGTTATTTGAGCAGGCCGAAACTTTGTTTTTTGCGCATTATGCCAATAATGCGGCAGAAAGCAAGCCTTACGATGGTGTAATAGATGGTCTGAAAGCCTTATGGAATAAGGGCTACAGGCTTGCCTGTGTAACCAATAAGCCAGAAGAATTTACGCTACCATTACTTAAAAAAGCTGGTTTGGCAGATTTTTTTGAGATAGTAGTTTCTGGCGATACTTTACATAAAAAGAAGCCAGACCCTATACAATTGCATCACATTTGTGCAAAATTCGATGTGCCAGAATATGAGGCGATGTTGGTGGGTGATTCTGCGACCGATATTGCGGCGGCGCAAGCGGCGGGTTGTTTTATCGTGACCGTGCCTTATGGCTATAATCAAGGCCGGCCGATTGATGTAAGCCAAGTGGATGCAACGATTAGTGATTTAACCGAATTAACAGGTATTTTAATTTAAGTAATTTTTGAGTAAACAGATGATTTTTCTAAACAATAATTTTCTAAGCTGGCATCGCTATTGGCGAAGCTAAGCACACGCTTGTCTATCAGGCAAGCCAACTTTGGCGGCAATTAAAAATTAACCGCTTTTTTTAGAAAATTATTAGGAAATTTTAATATCATGTTTACAACTATTAACCAAACTGAATTCAATGCGCTTGCAAAGCAAGGCTACAACCGCATCCCGCTGGTGCTAGAAACGTTTGCGGATCTCGATACACCACTTTCGCTTTACCTCAAACTTGCCAATCAACCATTTTCGTATCTCCTCGAAAGCGTGCAAGGCGGCGAACGTTTTGGGCGCTATTCCATCATCGGCTTGCCCGCTAAAACACGCATTGTAGCGCATGGATTTACCGTGCAAGTGCTTGAAAATAATGCGGTGAAAGAAACGTTTGAGAACACCAATGCGCTAGATTTTGTAAAACAATTTCAAGCACGTTTTAAAACACCGCCTTACGAAGGCCTGCCGCGCTTTACGGGTGGCTTGGCGGGTTATTTTGGCTATGAAACCATTCGTTATATTGAAAAGCGTTTTGCGAATATCAGCAAGCCAGACGTAATAAATACGCCCGATGTGCTGCTGATGGTGTCAGAAGAAATTGCCGTGGTGGATAACTTAAGCGGTAAACTTTATTTTATTATTTACGCCAATCCGGCTGATGCAAACGCCTATGAAAACGCACGCGGCCGTTTGAATGATTTAGTGGCGCAATTGCGCAAAACCGTGACGATTCCAACCTCTGCGCCTACGACCAAAACACAAGCCAGTTCAGAGTTTGGCGAAGCCAACTTCAAAGCGGCGGTAGAAAAAGCTAAACGCTACATTTTTGATGGTGATATTATGCAAGTGGTACTTTCGCAACGCATGTCGCAAGCGTTTTCTGCGCCACCGTTATCCTTATATCGTGCGCTTCGCAGCTTAAATCCATCGCCCTATATGTTCTATTACGACATGGGAGATCACCATGTGGTTGGTGCTTCGCCAGAGATTTTAGTGCGGCTAGATGATGGCGTGGTAACGTCGCGGCCAATTGCGGGTACGCGGCCGCGTGGCAAAACACGTGAGCAAGATTTGGCTTTGGCTGCAGAATTATTAGCCGATCCGAAAGAATGTGCCGAACATGTGATGCTGATTGATCTGGGTCGCAATGATGTAGGCCGTGTTGCGGTGGAAAGTACCGTCTCCGTTACTGATAAGATGATTATTGAACGTTATTCGCACGTGATGCACATAGTCAGTAACGTAGAAGGTAACCTGAAACCAGGTTTGGATGCGATAGATGTGCTCAAAGCGACGTTTCCAGCAGGTACGGTTTCTGGTGCTGCTAAAGTGCGCGCCATGGAGATTATCGATGAGCTAGAACCTAGTAAACGTGGCATCTATGCCGGTGCAGTAGGGTATTTGGGCTTTAATGGTGATATGGATGTGGCAATTGCGATTAGGACTGGCGTAATAAAAGACAATATGCTCTACGTGCAAGCAGGGGCGGGTATTGTGGCCGACTCCGTACCCCAAAGTGAGTGGGATGAAACGCAGAATAAAGCTAAAGCCGTGTTGCGTGCGGCCGAAATGGTACAGGCCGGGCTTGATAATAAAAGCCATGATGGTAAAGGAGCAGAATAATGTTGCTGATGATAGATAATTACGACTCTTTTACCTATAACTTGGTGCAATATTTGGGCGAGCTAGGGCAAGACGTGCAGGTGTATCGCAATGATGAGATTGACCTGAAAAAAGTGGCCGAACTTAAGCCAAAATATATCGTCATTTCACCTGGCCCATGCACGCCGAATGAGGCGGGCATTAGCGTGCCGCTGATTCATGAATTCGCAGGCAAGATTCCGCTGCTGGGCGTATGTTTGGGACATCAAAGCATCGGCCAAGCCTTTGGCGGAAAGATTATTCACGCCAAGCAACTGATGCACGGCAAGACATCGCTGATACACCATAAAAACATTGGTGTATTTAAAGATTTACCCAACCCCTACACCGCCACACGCTACCATTCATTGGTGATTGAGCGTGAAAGTATTCCTGATTGTTTGGAGATTACGGCTTGGACAGACGACGGTGAAATTATGGGCGTGAAGCACAAAACGCTGGCGGTTGAGGGTGTGCAGTTTCATCCAGAATCTATCCTCACCGAGCATGGACATGATTTGCTCAACAACTTTCTTAAGGCTTATTAATGCAATTTAAACAAGCACTTGAGCAGGTTTTAGCTGGCCAAAACTTAAGCCATGCCGACATGTTGACGCTCATGCAACAAGTGATGGGCGGCGAGCTTACGCATGCGCAAATCGCAGGTTTGGTGATTGCATTGCGTCAAAAAGGCGAAAGTGTGGATGAAATCGCCGCTGCCGCAACCGTGATGCGTCAGCTTTCGACCAAAGTGGAAATTGCCGATAAAGCACATTTAATTGATACCTGCGGCACGGGTGGTGATGGCATTCAAACTTTTAACGTTTCTACCGTTTCAGCGTTTGTCGCGGCCGCGGCAGGCGCAAAAGTCGCCAAGCATGGTGGTCGTTCTGTGTCATCTACTTGCGGTAGTGCAGATGTGCTGGAAGCATTAGGCGTGAATGTGAATTTAACGCCTGAGCAAGTCGCCAAGTGTGTGAATGAAATCGGCATTGGTTTTATGTTTGCGCCTAACCACCACAGCGCCATGAAACACGCCGCGCCTGTGCGTCGTGAGCTTGGCGTGAGAACGGTTTTTAACTTGCTCGGCCCTCTCACCAACCCCGCCAACGCTAGGCGGCAAGTTATGGGCGTGTTCAGCAAAAATTTGACATTAAAGCTGGCAAAAGTGCTGCAAAACTTAGGTTCAGAGCATGTGTTAGTGGTACATGGTGCGGATGGCATGGATGAAATTTCGTTTACAGGTGATACGTTTGTGGCAGAATTAAAAGATGGAAGAATCGGCGAATATACGCTCAATCCAAATCAATTTGGGTTAAAAATGCACCAGCTTAAAGAAATTCAAGTGCAAAATGCAGAACAATCCAAAGCCATGATTTTAGATGTTTTAAGCGGCAAGAAAGGCGCAGCGCGCGATATTGTGTTGCTAAACGCAGGCGCAGCAATTTATGTGGCAGGCCTGCAATCCAATATCCATAAGGGTGTTGAGCATGCTGTAAAAGTAATTGATAACGGCAGTGCAGCAAAAAAATTGGCGCAGCTCATACAGTATTCCGCGCAGTCAAAATCATGACAGCCCGAACCCCCGAGCAAACGCGTCAATATGCCGATGTGAAATTGGACGAGTTTTTTAATAGCGTCACGCCCGAACTTAAAGCGCGTGTGGTTTCGCTGCCCAAGCGCATCACACAAATAAGTGCGCGCCCTGTGATTCGGCTAAAAGAAGTGCTGAATACTGCCGACCAGATTTTTGACCACGCTGGTAAATTTGCTGCTTGCGCGCGTGGTTGTGGGCATTGTTGCCATGTTTCGGTGCCAATTACGCAATTTGAAGCGCGTTACATGGGCGAAAATTTAGGTATTGCGCCAATTGAGCTAAAACAAAGTGTTAAGCACGAGCTAACCGAGTATGGTAGCCACACGCCGTGCCCGTTTCTTAAACAGGGCGAATGCTCAATTTATGAGTCTAGGCCGCTGACTTGCCGCATGCACATGAATTTTGATGTAGATAATTATTGGTGCCTGCACGAAAACTGGAACAAGCCAGAGGCCGAGATTCCGCGCCCTACTATTCAGCCTTTGATTGACGCGTATCATATGACAATTAGCAACGTTGCGCCGATTATGGCGGATATTCGCGACTTTTTTCCGCAAGGCCGTGCGATCAATGCTGCTAAATAAAATCTTAATTTTGCTCATCGCCCTGCTGGGAGCGGCTTGCGACCGCGCTCCGCAGACGACGCTGGTTGCAAATACAGAGCAAGCACAACCAGTTTCTGTAAATAGTAGTGTCGATACGGCTTATGAAAATCGCGCGTCGAATGTCAGCGTGGAAGGCCAAGGCATAGTGGTTAAAGTTTTGCCAGATGACACGAAAGGTTTACACCATCAAAAGTTTTTGGTGAAAATTACCAGCGGAAAAACTTTGTTATTCGCGCACAACATAGATATGGCGCCACGTGTAGAGGATATTAAAATTGGTGATAGTATAGAATTTAAAGGTGAATATGTATTCAATCCCAAAGGTGGCGTTGTGCATTGGACGCACAAAGACCCGCACGGGGAACACGTGGCGGGTTGGATTAAGCATAACGGCAGAGTATATGAATAATTATGAGTGATATTTTAAATAAAATTTTAGCCACCAAGCGTGAAGAAGTAGCTGTGAGCAAGGCCAGGATTGGCTTGGAAGACATCAAGCTGCTTGCAAAAAATCAGCCAAAACCGCGTAATTTTGTCGGCGCAATTCGTAAAAAAATTGCGGCGGGGCAAGCTGCGGTAATTGCAGAAATTAAAAAAGCCAGCCCGTCAAAAGGCTTGATTCGTGCAGATTTTAAACCCGCAGAAATCGCTAAAAGCTACGAGACAGGCGGCGCAGCGTGTTTATCCGTGCTCACGGATATAGAATATTTTCAAGGCTCAGCGGAATATCTCAAGCAAGCGCGTGCTGCGTGCTGCCTGCCCGTGTTGCGTAAAGATTTTATGATAGACGCTTACCAAGTTTACGAGGCGCGCGCCATGGGGGCGGATTGTATTTTGCTGATTGCCGCGGCGATTGATTTGGAGACAATGAAAAATTTGGAAAACATTGCGCATGAATTAGGCATGGCAGTGCTAGTAGAAGTGCATAATGGCGATGAGCTGGCGCTTGCTTTGCAGCTTGAAACACCGCTTATTGGGATAAATAATCGCAATTTACGCACGTTTGATGTGACCCTGCAGACCACGCTGGGATTGCTTCCCAGGCTG
Source organism: Methylotenera sp. (assembly GCA_025359405.1). Taxonomy (GTDB): domain Bacteria; phylum Pseudomonadota; class Gammaproteobacteria; order Burkholderiales; family Methylophilaceae; genus Methylotenera_A. The sequence continues at coordinate 6,490 of JANYGD010000025.1, forward strand.
CCTGACAATCGAATTATAATCACAGAATCCGGCATTTTTACCGCTGATGATGTAGCGCTAATGCGCAGAAACAATGTACATACGTTTTTAGTAGGTGAGGCGTTTATGCGTCAAGATGAGCCGGGTGTAGAATTGGCGAAAGTGTTTGCTTAAAGGATTAAACAATGACAAATCCAAAAGAAATCAAAAATATGTTCCTGGCAATTCGCCCACGCCGCATGCGCAAAGACGAGTTTTCACGCCGTTTGATGCGTGAAAACGTGCTGACGACCGATGATTTAATTTATCCGGTGTTTGTTTTAGATGGCGAAAATCGTACCGAAGATGTGAAATCCATGCCTGGTGTGCAGCGGCAAAGCATTGATGTACTTTTAAAGACTGCAGGTGAATGCGTCAAACTGGGCATTCCAGCACTGGCGCTGTTTCCAGTCATAGAGCAGCAACACAAAAGCCTAGATGCAGCTGAAGCATACAACCCCAAAGGGCTTGTTCCGCGCACGATTAAAACGCTTAAAAAAGCGTACCCAGAGCTCGGCGTTATTACCGATGTCGCGCTCGACCCATACACCACACACGGGCAAGATGGTTTGATTGATGACACGGGCTATGTGATGAACGATGAAACAGTGGCAGTGCTGGTAAAACAAGCGCTGTGCCACGCCAAAGCAGGCGCAGATGTGGTTGCGCCAAGCGATATGATGGATGGTCGCATCGGCGCTATTAGAGACGCACTAGAAGAAAACGGCCATATTCACACCAAAATTTTGGCCTATTCCGCCAAATACGCCTCGGCGTTTTACGGGCCTTTCCGCGATGCCGTGGGCTCATCGGCTAATCTGGGCAAAGGCAACAAATACAATTATCAGATGGATCCTGCCAATGGTGACGAGGCGATTAAAGAGGTTGCGCTGGATATTGAAGAAGGCGCCGATATGGTGATGGTCAAGCCCGGCTTGCCCTACCTCGATATTGTGCACCGCGTGAAAGACGAGTTTGGCGTGCCGACTTATGCCTACCAAGTGAGCGGCGAATACGCCATGTTAAAAGCCGCCGCGCAAAATGGCTGGCTGGATGAAAAAGATTGCGTGATGGAGAGTTTGCTGGCGTTTAAGCGCGCCGGGGCAGATGGGGTGTTGACGTATTTTGCGATGGATGTGGCAAGGTGGTTGAAAGGATAACGGGGAGATGAAATACCTAGTCTTTTTTATTGTTTTATTGGTTCAATTCACACTAACTTCATTTGCATTTGCCAAGCAGTTTCAAATTTCATGTAAGTTCGAAAGAGATACAGATAAAGTAATTTCTGAATCAGACGCTAGGGAGTGGTATCAAAGTTATGACTTCTCAAAAATGGAGTTTTTAGTAAGAGTGGATTCAGAAGATCCCAATAAATTTTATTTTGATCAAAAACCAGATTCATTTTTTGGAAATCCAACGATAACTTCTGATGAGAAAGAAATATCCATAAATTGGTTTATAAAAGCTAAGCCATTAAATAGAAACCCTAATATTCTAATGAAAATGAACCGTTACTCGGGTGAGTCTTGGCGTTTTTATAATATGTTGGGTAAACCAAATGGAACGATTTATAGCTATTGGATGCAGAATGGAAAGTGTGAGATTAATGAAAAGAAATTATAGAAGTAATTTTATTGATTGGTGGTAAATATGTCTCAACATAAATGGTCTAAATTAGCATTAGCTTTTGATTTCGCAGCAACAGAGCATCAACACCAACTTAGAAAATCTACACAGATTCCGTATTTAAGTCATTTAATGAGCGTGGCAGCGTTGGCGTTGGAGAATGGTGGCGATGAAGAACAGGCAATCGCAGGATTATTGCATGATGTTATTGAGGATGCCGAACCGTCTTCTAGAATTGCTTATATCAGAAGTGAAATTAACGAGCTATTTGGTTCAAGGGTGCTTAGTATTGTAGAGTCGTGTAGCGATGGAGAACCAGACGATCAAGGAGTAAAGCCACCTTGGAAGCCAAGAAAAGAAGCATATCTCACGCGACTTGAAACAAAAGATATTGATACTTTGTTGGTGTCATGCTGCGACAAACTACATAATGCAAAATCAATTTTGTTGGACTTGGAAAGTGTTGGAGTCTCTGTGTTTGATAGGTTTTCTGCGAGCAGAGAGGAAACAATTTGGTATTACAGAGCCTTATCAGAAATTTTTCTAAGGAGATTAAAAAATTGTAAAGGTGAGGTGGCTGCAAAACAATTGGCTAAAACTGTTAATTTGATAGAAAACTTTTAAGAAATTCTTGGCCTTTTGGAAGTTTTTTGCTTAAATGGGGTCTAGCAAACCATACGAGCAAGCCCCGCAGTGGTTTAAAACCTACGCTCGCAATTTCAGAACTTATTTCAACAGCGTCTGAACGCCTGCAATATCAGCCCTCTCTGCATTGCAGCCATCGCCCGCTCGCTTGGTCGCCACGCGCATATCATCCACATCAAACACGCTGATTTTTTGTAATCCAAGCTCGGTTTCCAGCGTGAATACGGGCACGGTTTTGCGCAGTTTGTCTTTTTTGTCTTTGCTGGGTTTGTCAGAAAGTCGGTACGATTTTTCGCTGCTTTCAAACGGAATTTGTTGGTTGAGCAAAAACATTTCCACATCTTTTGCACTATCAGCAAATAAGTGAATATCCGTTTGTGAAAATTTTCCTGCGCTGCCATCAAGCACGCTGCCCGTTAAATGCGGGTTAAACTTTTCAAATAACTGCATGGTTAATAGAGCGGCTTGACGCAGTTTTGCTAGCTCTAAGGGCTGTTCATCAGCATTATAAATCTCGTGATAAAGCCTAATTTCTTCTTCAATTTCGGCATTGGTGGGCATGACACTGGCTTCACTCACGCCTAGTTGTTTACCTGCTTTTTTTTTGGCATAACCAAAGTCGTTAATGCCATCTTCCGCCATCATTTGTGCGGCTTTTTGGGCGATGAGTTGCCGAATATGATCTAAATTTTCACGTGCCATGATGCCGAAAATAAAACTTCAAAAAAAGTTTAAAAACCTGAAGGATTCAATACCTGTGATGCGGGGTCGTTATTCTTCCCACTACGATTGTTAACGCCTGGAGGCTTGGGACGTTCTTCATTTGGCCTTTGTGTAGCGGTGTTATTTTGAGACTGCTCAGGTGG
>JANYGD010000190.1 GCA_025359405.1 Methylotenera sp.
GCGGCGTGCGGCAAAATAAAGCGCACATGTGGCAAATTGAGCATTTTTACCACAGGCACGAAATCGTTGCCATCTGCGCCCAAGCCATGCAGCCAAATCACACTGGCAGTTGGTGCGGCGCTTATACTTATTTCAATCGGGTTGTCGACCATAGGTTTTGCAGTAATTATTGGGTAATCAAATCATATAACAAAACGCGCTATTCATAGCGTAAATAATGCGCTATGCTTACATATAAAATTACAAAAACAACATTAAAATCAATTAATTAAGGCAGTATTTTCAAAGTAATATTTTTATAGCCCAATGCGCTTACGCTCAGTCACTAAATTTCTAAACGTGTGTTTAGCACCGGTAAAACAGCATGGCGTCAGTTTCGTGCTAAGCCTTGCTATTGTTTTACTCATGTTGTTGCATGCAAGTAATGTATTGCCATTGGGTTTTATTCATAAACTAGAAAATTATACCTATGACATGCGGTTGAATTTGCTGATGCCGAACACCATTGATAATAGAATTGTCATTGTCGATATTGATGAAAAAAGCTTAAGTGAACAAGGTCGCTGGCCGTGGGCGCGCGATAAGATGGCCACATTGGTCAACCAGCTTTTTGAACATTATCAAATTAATACGCTGGGTTTAGACGTGGTGTTTGCAGAGAAAGACGAAAGCTCTGGTCTTAAAAACCTTGAGTGGATGCAGCAACAATATTTGAAAGATGACGCTGGTTTTGCTGATGCGTTAAAAATAATGAAGCCTCATCTGGATTATGACCAGATTTTTGCCGAAAGCTTAAAAAATCGCAAGGTGGTGTTGGGTTATTATTTTCAACTCCATGGCGATACCAATCACGTTGGCCAATTGCCAACAGAAAGCTTCTCTGCAGAAAGTTTTGAAAATCAAGATATTGATTTTGTTGAAGCTTCAGGCTACGGTGCTAATTTAGCTGTTTTGCAGAAAAATGCACTGTCTGCAGGACATTTCAACCCTGAGCCAGATGTCGATGGCATTACCCGCAAAATTCCTGTGTTGATTAAATATGGTGACCATTATTATGATTTTCTAGCCGTTGAAGTTGCGCGTGTCTATTTGCAAAGCCCAGTTCTAGAAGCCAAATTTGCAAGAGTGGGTGCCGATAAAAATTATGCGGGCCTAGAGGCGTTTCAAGTCGCGGATAAGCGCATTCCAGTGGATGGCGAGGTGGCTACGCTGATTCCATACCGTGGTGTACAAGGCAGTTTTCAATACGTTTCGGCCACTGATGTGCTCACCAATAAAGTGCGTTTAGAAAGCTTAAAAAATAAAATTGTGTTGGTTGGGACGACTGCTCCTGGTTTGATGGATTTGCGCGCAACGCCAGTGCAAAGTAATTACCCAGGGGTCGAGGTACACGCCAACGTCATATCGGGTATTTTGGATAACAACATTAAAGAGCGTCCAGCCTACACGCAAGGCGTCGAATTTCTACTCTTATTGTTGGCAGGCTTATTGCTAACATTTACTTTACCAAACCTAAATCCGCTAAAGGCAACGTTGCTGACTTTGGCTGTGTTGGCAGGGGTGCTAGGTATAAATTTTGCAAGTTGGCAATATGCAAATTTAGTGCTGCCGATAGCCTCATTGTTGTTAATGATAGGCTTAATTTATTTGCTGAATATGAGCTATGGATTTTTTGTAGAATCTCGTGGAAAGCGACAATTGACGGGGCTTTTTGGTCAATATGTGCCACCAGAATTGGTGAAAGAAATGGCAAAAAATCCTGAGCTGATTAGCCTGAAAGGTGAAAGCCGAGAGATGACAGTTTTGTTTTCTGATATTCGCGGATTTACGCAAATTTCAGAAGGGTTAGACCCAAAACAATTGACACAAATGATGAATGAATTTTTGACACCTATGACGCAAATCATACATAGCAATCGTGGCACGATAGATAAATACATGGGTGACGCGATTATGGCTTTTTGGGGTGCGCCGTTGCGAGATAAAAATCACGCGCAACATGCGCTGAATGCTGCGCTGCAAATGAATGCATCAATGAAAGACATCAGCGCAAAATTTGCGATTAAAGGTTGGCCCGCCATTCAGATGGGGTTTGGACTGAATACGGGCAACATGGTGGTGGGCAATATGGGTTCTAGCTTCCGCATGGCGTATACCGTGATGGGCGATAGTGTTAATTTAGGTTCGCGTATTGAAGGCTTAACCAAAAACTATGGTGCAGATATTATTGTGAGCGAGTTTGTAAAAGCGCAAACGCCAGATATGGTTTACCGCGAGTTGGATATTGTGCGTGTAAAAGGCAAAGAGTCGCCAGTGACTATTTACGAGCCGCTTGGCAACGCAGAACAAGTAACACAAGAAACGCTAGAAGCACTAAATTTGTATCACCAAGCGATTAAAAATTATCGCAATCAAGAATGGAATTTGGCAGAAAAGCAATTGAAAAATTTAGAGAAATTGGCAGTAGATGATACCAAATCTGTGCTCTACAGCTTGTATTTAGCGCGTATTAAACAATTTAAGAAAACGCCGCCCAATAAAAATTGGGACGGCGTATTTAATTATGAAACTAAGTAAGTTTTAAATAGGTATAAAGTAAAACATGCAGATAAAAGTATTGGGTTGCAGCGGCGGCATTGGAGGCGATAGGCGCACTACATCGTTATTAATTGACGACGATGTATTGATAGACGCAGGCACAGGCGTGGGTGATTTGTCGCTTGAGGCTTTGCTAAAAATCGATCATATTTTTGTTACGCACACGCACCTTGATCACATTGCGTTTATACCACTCTTGCTCGATACCGTCATGGGCTTACGCACTAGGCCAGTCATAGTGCACGCCACTTTAGAAGTGATTAACATTTTAAAACAGCATATTTTTAATTGGTTGATTTGGCCAGATTTTAATAAGATTCCTAATCTACATAATCCATTTCTGGTTTACAGTGAAATTGCTATTGGTGAAGCCGTGCGCATTAACCACAAAACCATTACTGCATTGCCAGCCAATCATGTGGTGCCTGCGGTAGGCTACCACATTGATAGCAGCGTACAAAGTCTAGTATTTACTGGCGATACTGCTGGCTGCAAAGCTTTTTGGCAAGTAGTGAATCAAATAACTAATTTGAAATATTTAATTATAGAAACCGCATTTAGCAATGCTGAGGCTGATTTAGCCGTACGTTCAAAACATTTATGCCCCAATACACTTGCGGCTGAGTTGGCGCAATGTCAAAGTAAGCCAGAAATTTATATCACTCATCTTAAACCGGGTGAAGATACAGCAATTATGCAAGAAATTGCTGCAAACTCAACAACGCAGCATTGCAAAGCCCTGTATCACCAACAGCTATTTGATTTGTAATTATATATATCAAAAATATGATTGAAAAAAACAAACCTATATTAATTTCTAAATCTACACTGGTTCGATTCGAACCAGTCGCCAGGCTTTCAGCTAATCGCCTAGAAGAGCTTGCAGCGGTGTGTTTTGTGGAGCTGGTTAGCAAAGATTTAGATCCAACGCGCATTAGTGCCAATAGCACACAAGCGCTTTATTTAGTGAGTGGTGATTTAGGTATTCGTTACCAAAATGGCAACAAGGTTATTTTGCGCGCTGGCACCGATGCCGCCAAACACCCTGTGGATACTGGGCGTTTGCACATTCAAGATACTATCGCGCTTACGCCAATTGAGGTGGTACGCATCGATTTAGATCTACTGGATATTATGATGACTTGGGATCAGCTCTCAGGCTATCCGCCCGCGCAAACGCAAAAATCGGTCAACACCCAAAGTGCCAAACAAGGTTGGAAACTTGACGAAGCCAGCTTTAACGCATTTAAACTACAAAATGGCGTATTTTCCAAGTTGCCAGCAGCCAATATCGAGGCCATGTTTGCGCGTATGACGGCCGTGGATGTTGAGGAAGACCAAGCCATAATAACGCAAGGGCAAGAGGGCGATTATTATTATTTGATCCAACAAGGTACAGCAATAGTTACGCGGGTAAAAGACCCAAGCCAATCGCCAATTGTGTTGGCAGAAATCTCCACAGGCGCAGGCTTTGGCGAAGAAGCTTTGGCATCAGATACCAAACGCAATGCTACGGTGACCATGAAAACCGATGGGCAGCTATTGCGTTTGAAAAAACAAGATTTTATCGAGCTACTTAAAGCGCCGATTGTGAATACCATCAGCAGAATTGACGCAGATGCTCAAGTGGCGCAAGGCGCAGAATGGCTAGATGTGCGCTTTGCCTCGGAATATAACTACCACCATATCGAAGGCGCAATAAATGCACCGTTGCACGAGCTGCGCAGCTTTATTTCGCAGTTAGATAACACCAAAGAATACATTGTGTATTGCCAAACAGGCCGTCGCAGTAGTGCCGCAGCGTTTATTTTGGCGCAGTTTGGCTTAAAGGCGATGGTATTAGAAGGTGGCACGCGAAATAACAGCTAGCAGTAGCTAAAGCAAGCACTCAAAGTCGAATGCTTTTAAATATGGTAGCATCTTGCTATCTATAAAAAACCGCTAAAAGACGATGAAGCTCAACTACCTACTCCAGTTATTATTTCTTGGTTGCTTAATTTTATCTGGCTTTTGGTATATTGGTAGCGCATTAACAGGTTTGTTGTTAATTGTTGCTGCAGTAGTTGCTTGTAATTCAATGTTCTTGCGCCGAACATTTCAAGTTTACAGTTTAACTAAATTGATGTTAGCGTATCTGGCATGGCTTTTTGTTGTTGCCTACAGCAGTGCCGTACCTAACACCAGCATGCTGACCTTAGCAGTTTTAGCGGGTTTACCCGTTATGTATTTGGTCGCTACTAACCTGCCAAACTTGCCTGAAATATGGCAAAACTTGCGTATCATCCTTTTTTTTACTGGGGTAGGTTTAGCTGTGTGGGCAATATGGCAAGTTGCAAATAAAATTGGTTACGGCTGGGCAGTTGGTCCATTGGTAGATCGCAACGCATTTGCCGCATTAATGAATCTTTTTTGGTTTCCTGTTGCCTATTTATTTTTAGCCAATAAATTTACATCGAATCGTTGGATTTCAATCCTTTTAGGCGGTGGACTTTTTGTCATTAGTATCGCCTTATTTGCCACAGCCTCGCGTGGAGGCATTGCAACCTGGATGTTATTACTGCCTTTTATATTATGGGTGGGTTATCGACATGCCAAATCTAAGCAGTTAATTGCAATTACGCTTTGCATAGTACTATTTGCCTATTTTTGCAGTGCACAATTTTTGCATAGCAGTGTTGCAGACCGTAGCTTTCAAATAGGGCCATCAGCGCAAACAGCACAATTGTCAAAAGATGCCTCAACTAGTGCGCGGCTGCTAATGTGGCAATCCACCATCAAAATGGCGATGGATCACCCTTTTTCTGGCACTGGCTGGGGTACTTTTGTGGCTTACTACCCTGCTTATCGCTCCCCATTAGAAAACACTACCTCAGGAGTTGCTGCACATAACGATTATCTGCAATTGGCTGCAGAGGGCGGCATCCCAGCATTGCTGCTACTATTATGCATAATGATAGGTTTGTTGTTGCAGCTAAGAAAAGGCTTCAAACTTGCACCTGATAAAACTGGCATAGAAAGCATAGCTTTATTGCTCGGCGTCTTGGCCATATTTACTCAGGCAGCAGTCAACTTTGTTTTTGTTTTTGCATTCATGAATATACTTGCTGGGCTTTATCTAGCACGTGCTGCACGGTTAATCGATACACCACAAACCATTAAAATTACTGGTTTTGAGCAAATCAGGCCATCTATTAAACGTTTACTTGCAGGCTTCATTCTTTTACTCGTTACTGCGCCTTTTGCCCTACATCTCATCGCACAAGCTTGTTTAACGGGTTCGCAGCCTGGGTTAAAAGCAATTGACCTAATTGCGCCAAGGGTAACTACATATAAAGTTGCCAATTTCATTGCTGCAACTCGCCCGCAAGAAGGCATAGCACAAGAAGCTATGCTACAAACAGCAGAGCAATTTTTAGCCGAAAATGTCAGTAACAGTGCGGTAACGGATGATTTTAGGCATGAACTGCTTAATGAAACGATAGAACGGTTTGATGCAGTGCGTGCGCGGTCTGCAAACAACCCGAATGTGGGTGCGCGCGAAGCTAAAATGTTAATCGCATATCACAGTATACTAGGTGACAATATTGCTTATTCCAAAGCGCAGCAGATTCTTAGCGATAACTTGAAAGCGGACCCTTATCATGCACAAAGCATGATTATGTTCGCCCGCCTACAAGTCGCACAAGGCCACAGAGCCGAAGCAATACAAACACTACAACTCGCACAAAATCATGTGCGCACTCAACGTGATCAGCAGTTAATCGTTGTTGAAAGTTTGCGCCAGCTTGCAACGCCTAGAGTAATTACTGAATTAGATGACATAGAAAAACAATTAGGTTTAGTACGATCGGATTCTGAAACAGGAAAGCCACTTATCTTGCCGCCTAATTTTAGTGAAAATATTGATGCAAGATTAAATGCAATTGCGGCACAAATTCAGCAAGTGCAATAAGCTAAGTTAATGTAAAGATTATTTATTTTTTATGGCCTACTACTTTTGGTTTTGCGTCAATAATCTCAATAAAGTCGCCTGTTTTAGCATCAATAATAGCCGTCATCTCTGCCAGTTCCGAACTAATCGGCAAAACTAAAAAATCGTTTTCTGAGCGATGGCTTTTGTTTAAAAATTTATCAATAGTAGATTTGTTTTCTGCACTGACTGTGGCAAGAATGGCCAGCGGCTTACCTGCTTTAATTACCTCTTCGCGGTGTTTGTTGTACTCGTTATACAGTCTGGGATAGCGATAAGCCATGGCACTTACAACGCTTGCAAACATGGCTTCTTTTTTATCTTTTTTGTCTGGAGTGCCTATGGCTACTAGCTCGGGACCTGTTACAGAAAGTTGTTTCCAATTTGGTTTTTTTGCTTTTGCTAGTTCACTAGGGTCAATGTCTACCACAGCCGCTATTTGGAATTGATTTTTGTTGAATACGGTAAACACTGGGCGCGCTTGAAACATTACATAAACACCATAAGACAGTGCGGCTACTTGCACTAAGCCTATGCAAAATAAATCGAACTTTAAACCCTTTTTGCCAGATTTGAATATAGCAAAGGTGAGTAGTGGGCCTAAAAAAACATCCACACTAGCCAATATCACAATTAATTTTTTGCCACCCATCAGCGCAAAGTAGGTACTTGGGTACCATAAAAAATACATGCTTGTGAGTACAGTAAGAACAATAAAGAAACTGATAAGAAGGTGTATGCCAGCTGCTTTGAATCTGTTCATTTGTTTATTTAAGCCTATTAATAATTAAAATATTACGAAATTATATTTAATAATATTCTACACACAAAATTCAAATTTTCGCTATTCCATTAAGGTAAAAAATATGGCAATAAAAAGCCCCAATGAAGGGGCTTTTTTAGTTAACACTTAAAACGCTTATTAACAGCCAGCTGTTTGTGATTTGATACCACGAGTATCATCACAAAGGGTAGATACGACACTGGTACCTAATGTCCACACCATATTCGCATCACCAACAGCGAGGGCTTGGTTTTTATAGCTGAATGCAAGTGCCGTGCCACCAACGCTAGTAGCTCTACTAGTGCCTGTTATTGTTGCTACAGTTGCAGTAGTTGCAAGTGATACAGTAGGTAAGTTGGCGCTCATACCATTGCTAACATTAGGCACACCATTTGAGCCAGCAGTACAGCCTGTTAATGAGCCTGTTTCTTGTGAACATACACCAATTGCTGTTTGAAGTGATGATAGCTCAGCCAATGTACCTGATGCTTTAGCACGTGAAGTGTAGTTACCATATTGCGGAATTGCAATCGCAGCCAAAATACCGATAATTGCAACCACAATCATTAACTCGATTAAGGTAAAACCTTTTTGCATTTGTTTAAACATTTTAATTTCCTTTGTAAAAAATAAATTTAGTATAGCTATTAGATAGTATTCACACACCAGAAGTAGTTAATACCAGTGCTTGGGTAAAGTATGAGCAACAGCTATGCCAATTTAGGGTTTATAACGGTAAAGGGTAATTTTTTAACGTTAACTAATTGTTTTGTAAGTAAAATTAAATTAAAAAAGAAAGAAAAGTTATTTTATTTGGTATTTTAAGCATAAAAAAAGCGGGTTTTACCCCGCTATTTTAATTTTTTAGCTGACAAAAAGTGTCACACTTTTCAAATAACGTCACTCTCTAAATCGGCACTCTCGCGAAAGCGGGAATGACGGTAGTGGGTGATTTGTTTTACCAAAACTTCCACCAAGGCTTTTTGCCTGCGGATTTATTTGTCGTTGCGCCAGTTGTCTGGCCAGTTACTTTGAGTCTTCGGCGGCCTTTTTCAAGCCAGCTAAACCTGCATCAAAGAAATCGGTCACAAATTTTACCGCTGTTTCGTCATCCTGTCCTGCAGGAATGGGTGGATTTAACTTATAAGTACGGTAAAAACGTCCAACCCAAGTCACCGTCGTTTCACCTTCACCAGAGCCAGCAGCTACTTGCATAAATGAGTTGTAATCCGCCACTGGCGCCACACCACCGTCAATTTCATATCGCATTTTCATGGTTGCGTCGTCGGCACCGCGTAACATCTCGACAATTTCGCCACCAGATTTTAAAGTAAGCGTTGCGAAAGTCGCCATGTCGCCATTGTCATCTTTCTTTTGCTCGGTTTTATCACTCGCAATGCCTGGGTGCCAAGTCTGCATGTTGCCAAAATCTTTAATCAAAGCCCACACTTTTGCGGGTGGCGCTTTAATTGTGACGGTTTTTTCAACCTTTTGTGGGCTAGGACCATGCGCCATGACGCTAAGCGGTAAAATTGCTAGTACTAGCAATGCTAAAAACTTTTTCATTCAAATCTCCAAAAAATAAACCTAGTTTAATAAACCAGGCAAAATAAAAGCGTTATTATAAATCAGTTGCGGCAATAAGCCCACGACATGTGTAACGCTTGATGGTGCTCGGCGTTGACCAATTTCTACCGTAATATAAACTATGCTTTTTTATTGTTTGGACAATATAAATTGTCCAAATGCGCGGCTTTTGTCGCCTGTCTTAATGTGACCTTTGAGCTTGTTGGTGGTTGTATCAATCACACTCACTTTGTTTTCACCCCAGCTGGCAACCAATACCAGCTTGCTTGCTGCGTCGTAGCTAATGCCTTCTGGTGTCATGCCAACTTCTACAGTTGCGATGGTTTCTTGAGTAATTAAATCAATCACAGAAACCGTGTCATCCTGTGTATTGGTGACGTATAGCGTTTTGTTGTCTAGGCTGGTGATAGCGCAATAGGGGTGTTCGCCCACTTTAATTTTGCTTTGTTGCCAAGTTTTTGTGTTGATGATTGAAACAGAATTTGCATACACGTTCACGGCGTAAAGCGTGTCGCCATCATTACTTAGTGTCAATCCAAACGGGTGCTTGCCAACCGTAATACGCCTGTTTATTGTGAGTGTGGCTGCATCAATCACCGCGATTTCATTGCTGTCGCGGGCAGCAACATATAAGGTTTTACTATCTGGGCTTACCACCAAGCCTGCTGGTGCTATGGCAACGACGACTTCGCGTTGTTTTTTATAGTCGGCAGTATCTATAGCCAATATGCGGTCGCTATACCAATCTGCTACATAAAGCGCACGGTTATTGGGTGCTAAGGCAACGCCTACTGGCGCGCCTTGCAGGGCAATGGTTTCAATGACTTTATTGGTATTGGTATCGATAACCGAAATATTGCTGCTTTCTACATTGGTAATGAAGGCGCGATGTAAAGTTTTTGAAATCGCCACGCCTACAGGCGCTTTGCCGACGGCGATAGTGTGCGTGACCTTGGCCTGATTAATATCAATCACCGAAACCGTGTTATCACCTTGGTTGGTGATATAAGCAACGCTACTTTGCGTGCAAGCGGCGAGCAATAATAGCAAGAATAAAATCAGTTTTTTCATCATTTACATTCTAATTACAAATGCGCGCTTTCCATAGTGGCAAAAATATGAAAAAATGACATAAATATTTTAGGTAGTCGCAAGTATGTTAGATCGTGACGGATTTCGCCCGAATGTGGGGATTATTCTGTGCAACGCTCAAAATCAGGTGTTTTGGGGCAAGCGTATTCGTGAACACGCTTGGCAGTTTCCACAAGGTGGCATTAAATTTGGCGAAAGCCCAGAGCAGGCCATGTACCGTGAGCTGATGGAAGAAGTCGGCTTGCGTCCTGAGCATGTACAAATAATGGGTCGTACGCGTGATTGGTTGCGCTACGAGGTGCCATCTAGCTGGGTAAAACGTGAGTGGCGCGGCAGCTATAAAGGCCAAAAACAAATTTGGTATTTGCTGCGCATGGTCGGTCGCGATACCGATGTTTCCTTGCGAGCGAGCGATCACCCTGAGTTTGATGCATGGCGCTGGAGTGATTACTGGGTGCCGCTTGAGGATGTGATTGAGTTTAAACGTGATGTGTATAAAGCTGCGCTAAACGAGTTATCGACGCATTTACATCATAAAATTAAGCCAAGCCCACATGCTAAAAGCGACGCAAGTAACGCAAGTAACGCAAAGCAGGTTATTTAGAACTCATCATCTCGCCCAGTTTGATGTTGCGCGCGGCTTGCCAAGCAGCATTAAATTGCAGTGCGCCTTTTTCAAATAACATCACCACGGTAGAACCTAACAAAAAGCGCCCCATTTCATCGCCTTGCTTTAGTTGAATATTCTCATAGTTCCAGCTGCGGACATTTTTAGAGCGTGGCGGATTAATTATTCCATTTTTAGCGTCATGCCAAACGGTCGCCATGCTGCCGACAATAGTCGCGCCAACTAGCACCATCACAAATGTGCCGTGTTTTCCAGATGTAAACTCACACACCACACGCTCATTCTTCGCGAATAAATTGGGTACATTGGCAGCGGTTGTTGGGTTGACCGAGAATAAATCACCTGGCACGTAAGTCATGCTTTTTAAGGCGCCATCGCAAGGCATGTGAATGCGGTGATAATCTTTCGGGCTTAAATATAAGCACGCAAAATGACCATTTTGAAACTTATCTGCTAATACTTGTTGACCTGCAAGCACTGCCAATGTTGAATAGCTGTGACCTTTTGCCTGAAAAATCTGGTTTCTTTCGATTGCGCCAAATTGGCTAATTGCGCCATCCACAGGGCAAATAAAATCGGCTTGTGCGAGAGGGCGTGCGCCGGTTTTTAATGCACGTGTAAAAAACTCATTGAAACTAGCATAACTTGTAATATCAGGGTTGGCCGCTTCCGCCATATTCACGTTGTAACACTTAACAAACCAGCGAATCACTGCCGTGGTGAGTGCGCCAGCTTGTAAGTTGGCGAGCTTGCCTGCAAGCATGGTAATAGCTTGTTTTGGTAGCAGATATTGTAAAATTATTGCAAAGTGCACTTAAAATCCTCAGTTTAACTGTCATTCCGACGCAGTGATTTTAGCAGGCAATCCGAAAGGGTGCTCGCAAAGTCGGAATCTAGGTAGTATTGATTCAGTATGCGCCATAACTGGATTCCCACCTTCGCGGGAATGACAGAATTGAATAAAAAAGGGCAAAACGTTTTGCGTCTTGCCCTTCGTTTGGCTTAATTAGCCCTTAGTTTTTAGATTGATCAACAAGTTTGTTTTTTGCAATCCAAGGCATCATCGCGCGCAGTTGGCCGCCTACTTGCTCAATTGGGTGAGCTGCGTTCAAACGACGACGTGCGGTCATTTCAGGGTAGTTAGTACGACCTTCTAAAATGAATTGTTTGGCGTAACTGCCATTTTGAATATTGTCTAGCGCCTCTTTCATCGCCCAGCGTGATTCATCGTTGATGATTTTTGGTCCAGTCACGTATTCGCCATATTCCGCGTTGTTGGAGATAGAGTAATTCATGTTAGCAATGCCGCCTTCGTACATTAAATCGACAATCAATTTAAGCTCGTGCAAGCACTCAAAATAAGCCATTTCTGGTGCGTAGCCAGCCGCTACCAGCGTTTCAAAACCCGCCTTTACTAGCTCAACCGCGCCGCCGCATAATACTGCTTGCTCGCCGAATAAATCGGTTTCAGTTTCTTCGCGGAAATCCGTTTCAATCACGCCGCCTTTGGTGCCGCCGTTAGCGGCTGCGTATGAAAGCGCCAATGCTTTGGCTTTGCCCGATTTGTCTTGATACACCGCGATGAGTGAAGGTACACCGCCGCCTTTTAGAAATTCGGAGCGTACGGTGTGGCCAGGGCCTTTTGGCGCGATCATGATGACGTCTAAATCTGCACGCGGTGTGATTTGATTATAGTGAATATTAAAACCATGCGCAAAGGCTAAAGTGGCACCTTGTTTTAAGTTGTTAGCCACATCTGCAGCAAAAATTTGCGACATGGTTTCGTCGGGGATTAACAACATGATGACATCGGCACCTTTTACCGCATCGGCAATATCAAGCACGTTGTGTCCAGCAGCCACGGCTTTAGCCCATGAGCTGCCACCTTTACGTAAGCCAATGGTGACGCTTACGCCGCTATCTTTAAGGTTGGCAGCGTGCGCGTGACCTTGCGAGCCATAGCCCACGATGGTGACTTTTTTGGCCTTGATTAGGTTAAGGTCTGCGTCTTTGTCGTAATAAACTTTCATTTCTTTTCCTTTGAATACAATTACTTAAGTGTGATTAAATTTTTAAGACTATATCTTTAAAATACGGTCACCGCGGCCAATGCCCGATGCACCAGTGCGCACCGTTTCTAAAATCGCAGTTTTGTCTAAGCTTTCGATAAAAGCGTCTAATTTAGTGCCAGAGCCGGTAAGCTCAATAGTAAAACTGCCGTCTGCCACGTCGATAATGCGACCGCGAAATATGTCGCACATGCGCTTCATTTCTTCTCTGTAAGCTGCAGTGGACTTGACTTTCACCAGCATCAACTCGCGTTCAATATATTTGCCGTCGTTTAAATCGAGCACTTTTATCACATCAATTAATTTGTTTAATTGCTTGATGATTTGCTCGATGACTTCATCCGAGCCGCTAGTCACGATGGTCATACGTGACATGGTAGCGTCTTCAGTCGCAGCGACGGTGAGCGATTCGATATTATACCCGCGTGCCGAAAATAAGCCCGCTACGCGCGATAATCCGCCCGCCTCGTTTTCCATGAGAAGAGAAATAATGTGTTTCATTTATTCTAACTCCTCTCTGTGCTTGTTATCTTTGCCCATAATCATTTCCGATAAGCCTTTACCATTTGCGATCATCGGGAACACGTTTTCGTCTTGGTCGGTGATGAAATCCATAAACACAAATTTATCTTTTTTGGCAAACGCCTCTTTTAATGCGCCTTCCACGTCACTTGGTTTGGTAATCTGCATGCCAACGTGACCGTAAGATTCGGCTAATTTAACAAAATCTGGCAAGCTATCCATGTACGATTCCGAATAGCGATTTTCGTAGAAAAACTCTTGCCATTGACGCACCATGCCAAGGTAACGATTGTTGAGCAAAACCACTTTAATCGGCAAGCCGTATTGCGCGCATGTCGAAAGCTCCTGAATATTCATTTGAATACTGCCTTCACCCGTCACGCACGCTACTTGCGCGTTTTTATGAGCAAACTGGCAGCCCATCGCGTAGGGCAAACCCACGCCCATGGTGCCTAAGCCGCCAGAATTAATCCAACGACGCGGCTTATCAAACTTGTAATATTGCGCCGCCCACATTTGGTGTTGGCCGACGTCAGACGTTACATAAGCGTCACCCTTGGTCACTTCCCACAGTTTCTCAATCACGTATTGTGGCTTGATGACGGTGTCAGAATTTTTATAGACCAGCGATTTAACAGTGCGCCATTCGTCGATTTGTTTCCACCATTTGCTAATGTCATTTTTGGTGTTTTCTTGTGCCAAAACTTCGTTCATTTCAACCAGCACAGACTTTACGTGGCCAACAATGGGCACATCTACTTTTACGCGCTTGGATATTGAAGATGGATCAACATCGATATGGATAATGGTGCGCTTTTGACTTAAAAAATGCGTCGGATTGCCAATGACGCGGTCATCAAAACGCGCGCCAACGGCAATCAATACGTCGCAATTTTGCATCGCCATATTGGCCTCATAAGTGCCGTGCATACCCAGCATGCCGACGAATTGCTTATCTGTAGCGGGGTAGCCGCCCAAACCCATCAATGTATTGGTGACAGGGTAATTCAGAGTGCGTGCAAGTTTGATGAGCTCTTCAGTGCCATTGCCCAACACCAAGCCGCCGCCCGTGTAAATCATCGGGCGTTTGGCTTCTAGCAATAGTTTAATGGCTTTTTTAATCTGCCCGCTATGACCTTTAAGCACCGGATTGTACGAGCGCATTTCTACTGTTTTAGAGTAAATATATTCAGCCAAATGAGCGGTAATATCTTTAGGAATATCCACCACCACAGGGCCGGGGCGGCCAGTCGCCGCGATATAAAACGCTTTTTTGATGGTGGCAGCGATGTCTTTTACATCTTTCACCAAAAAGTTGTGCTTTACGCACGGGCGCGTTACGCCTACCATATCGACTTCTTGGAAAGCATCCATGCCGATAGCCGGCACGGGCACTTGGCCGCTGATAACCACGATGGGGATAGAGTCCATATAAGCTGTTGCGATGCCAGTGACCGCGTTCGTTGCGCCAGGCCCGCTGGTAACAAGCGCTACGCCTACTTCACCAGTGGCGCGAGAGTAGGCATCTGCCGCGTGCACAGCCGCTTGCTCGTGACGAACGAGTATATGTTTAAAGCCGTTTTGCTTAAAAATTTCGTCGTAAATGTGTAGCACGGCGCCACCAGGATAGCCAAATACAAATTTGACTTTTTCCTCATTTAAACAGCGAATGACAATTTCTGCGCCAGTAATGGCGGTTTTTTTAGCTTGTGAATCCATAAATCTTTATTTTTTAGTGGAATTAGATATCAATTATCTACAACCCTGAACCTTAACCGGTTGGCGGCATTTGGTCAAGGTAGGCGGCTTATAAACCACTCAAAATAAACAAAAATTTATGATAGCTGTGCTTAAAAGTTGAATTGATTTGGGCATTACTGATTGAGTGTTATTGGTCTAATGGCGGGGCGACTTTCAGTAGTTCTTCAATTGTGGTCAAGCCAGCTGCGACCTTTTCGGCGCCGTTTAGCATTAATGGCTGCATGCCTTCTTGGTAGGCCAGGTTTTTAAGCTGCGCTAAATCGGTCTCGGGTTTGATGAGTTTGCGTAATTTTGGCGTGATGGTGAGCATTTCGTATATGCCGCTGCGGCCGCGGTAGCCAGTGTTGCGGCAATCCACGCAACCCACCGCTTTCATCACGCGATTAGGTTTAGTTGCTTTGAAAGGATGCGTGATAGAAGCCCATTCAGCATCGGTAATGTCATGTGGCACTTTGCAGGCGGGGCATAGTGTGCGCACCAAACGCTGCGCCATAATACCTAACACGGATGAGTGAATCAAGTACGCTGGCACACCTAAATCCAATAGCCGAGTCACGGCAGAAGGCGCGTCATTCGTATGCAGGGTAGATAATACCAAATGGCCTGTTAATGCAGCCTGAATCGCCATATCCGCAGTTTCAATATCGCGAATCTCGCCCACCATGATAATGTCCGGATCTTGCCGCATCAACGTGCGAATACCATCCGCAAACGTAAGGCCAATATTGGTTTGTACTTGCATTTGGTTAAAGGCGGGCTCGACCATCTCAATCGGGTCTTCTACGGTGCTCACATTCACTTCTGGCGTGGCGAGCTGCTTGAGTGTGGAATATAAAGTGGTTGTTTTACCCGAGCCAGTCGGCCCTGTGACCAAAATAATGCCATTAGGCGCTTTGGTCCATTGCGCCCATAAATCCGCTTGTTTTTGAGAGAAGCCAAGTTTAAGAAAATCTTGCACTGCCACATCGGGCGTAAAAATCCTCATCACCAATTTTTCGCCAAACGCGGTTGGCATAGTAGATAAACGCAGCTCAATCTCGGTTCCGTCGTTACTAATGGTTTTAATGCGGCCATCTTGTGGACGGCGTTTTTCCACCATATCCATGCGGCCAAGCAGCTTAATGCGGCTGGTAATTGCGTTCATAATATTGCTAGGCAATTGATACACTTGGTGTAGCACGCCATCAATGCGAAAGCGCATCATGCCCATGTTGCGCCGCGGTTCCAAGTGAATATCACTGGCGCGCTGTTCAAACGCATATTTCAGCAGCCAATCCACAATATTCACTACGTGCTGCTCGTTGGCGTCCAGGTTTTTATCTTTGCCCAGCTCAATCAGTTGCTCAAAATTTTGCACGCCAACAATCTGGCCAGCTTTGGCTGCATTGGCCGAGTTTATCGAGTGCGCAAGATTATAAATTTCGGGCAAATAGCGACTAATTTCTAACGGATTTGCAACCACCAGCCTGATGTGCATGCCCAAAATACGCTCTAAATCCGGAATCCAATCGATTTGATATGGGTCTGCCGTCGCAATGGTCGCCTCGCCGTTTTTAATCGAAATCGGCATGATTTTAAGGCGCTCTGCATAACCTTTTGAGACCATTTGCGCCGCCGAAGTAAAATCGAGCTTAAGCGGGTCTATGTGATAGAATTCAAGCCCAGCTTGCACTGCAAGCCATCGCGACAAATAATCTGCGTTCATTAATTTATGTGGTGTGCGCAACTCTTTCCATTTCTGTTCGCCAATAATAATAATTGGATGCAGATTCGAGCTATCAAGTTTACGGTCTTTATACAGCTTTTCGGCTTCTGTTTTGTCTATCTTGGCATCGTTCACCAGCATGCGCAGCACATCGCCTAAATTAAGCTTGGTTTTAGCCCTAGCAAGGCTAGAGGCTTTAGTAATGGGTTGAACCGTTTGGTTAGGCTTCATATCGTTATTTGGCTTCATATTGTCTGCATGCTATTTGATTCGTAGCGATAAATCAATGGCGCGGATATTTTTTGTAAGGCTGCCGACCGAAATGCGGTCAACGCCAGTTTCTGCAATTTTGCGCACAGTGCTTAAATTCACGTTACCAGAAGCCTCAAGTAGCGCGCGCCTATTGGTGATACGCACCGCTTCTGTCATGTCAGAAATACTAAAATTATCCAGCAAAATATTCTTTGCACCGGCGTCCAAAGCCTGCGTGAGTTCGTCCAAGTTTTCAACTTCAATCTGAATGCTCACATTTTTATTCAGTTTTTTAGCATGGCTGAGAGCCGCATGTATACTACCTGCTGCGGCAATATGGTTCTCTTTAATTAAGATACCATCGTACAAAGCCAAGCGTTGATTCGCGCCACCGCCCACAGTCACCGCGTATTTTTGCGCTAATCGCAAGCCTGGCAAAGTTTTGCGCGTATCTAAAATTTGCGCCCTAGTACCAGCCTTAGCCCCAGCAATTGCCAGCACATATTCTCGGGTATGTGTGGCGACAGCTGAAAGTGTTTGCAGAAAATTTAATGCGCAGCGTTCGGCTGTGAGTAGCGCGCGCGCATTGCCTGAAACCTCGCATAGCAACTGCTTGGCAGCGATTTTGTCACCTTCGTTTACCAACCATTTAATTTTGATATTTTTATCTAGTTGCTGAAAACAAGCGTTCACCCAATCGATACCGCAAATGATAGCATCTTCGCGCGAAATTATTGTCACTTGGGCTTGCTGCGAGGCGGGTATTAGTGTTGCGGTGAGGTCGCCAGCACCAATATCTTCAGCCAAAGCTGCGCTAACATTTTGATTTACTAAATCATTAAAAGCCTGCGAGCCGCGTGGATATTGCTGCGTGAATAAAGGTGCAGATGTAGATGAAAGCATATTTCTATTATAATGCAGATAAACAACTAAAAACGCACACAAATATTATGAAACTTTTATACACCGTCAATAGCCCTTACGCCCGTAAAGTACGCATTGTCGCGCTCGAGAAGCACATTGACATGACCCTGCAAGAAGTGGTTTTGAGCGACCCTGATTGCCCAGTTAAAAATCACAACCCGTTGGGCAAAGTGCCAGTGTTGGTGTTGGATGATGGTGATAATCTTTACGATTCGCGCGTGATTGTGGAATATTTAGACAATCGCGCACCAGGCACACATTTAATTCCGCAAGATCACAGCAGTAAAATTTGGGTGAGGCGCTGGGAGGCGCTTGCAGACGGCATTTGCGATGCAGCCGTTGCCGCCATGTTAGAAGGGCGCAAACCGCCAGAGCAACAATCGCAAGCGAATATCGATAAACAATTAGATAAAGTCATGCGCGGGCTAGAAGTGCTTAATTTAGATATTTTTAAGAAAAAATGGTGCGTGAATGAGACGTTTAGCCTTGCCGATATTGCGCTGGGCTGTATGTTAGGCTATGTGGATTATCGACATAAGCAATTGAATTGGCAAGATAAATTTCCCAATTTAGCCAAGCATTATGGTTTGCTGGCGAAACGGCCGAGCTTTAAACAAACCATGCCGGTGGCGGGGTGATTTTTTAGATGATGCATTTTGCGTTAGAGGTCTAGTTGGAAGAATACCCAAAAATGTTATATCGGCCAGCAAGAGGCGATGGTGAAATTGTTTGGGGTGAAAGAGTTGACACTCTTGTTGTCCACTCATATAGGAAAGAATTTTTTGCAATAAAAGATGGGTGGTTGTTAGACCCAGTAAAGGCATGTGCTATATCTGCAAAAATGAAAAAACGTTCACTTTTTTTCGCATGGTTTCTCAGCCACTGGAAATTTTGGGTTACAACCGCAATCGCCATTATTTCTGCTATAGCTGCCATAATGGCTATAAAGGGCTAGTTCGTGAAGAGCGAATTAGTTTACATAACACAACTATGAAAAATAGTAAGTTAAACATCAAAACTTAAATATTACTTTTCTCCTCTAGGCGAGTTTCTTTCTTTTGCTTAGCCCAAAGAAAGAAACCAAAGAAAAGGCTACCCCGCTGCCGCTCAAGCCGAAGGCGCGGCAAGGGGATTGAAAGTCAAAACCATACGATTATTGTTATTCCGTGCTTGACACGGAATCCAGTGACACGCAGCAAGCTAAAAATAATTCCTAGACTTTAATCTACAAGCCCAGAAAGTTGCGTTTGTTTGCGCATACTTTGCCTGTCATTTAGGCGTTTTTGGGCGGCTTGGGGGAAATCTGTAAACCGAATGATATTCCGCTCAATTAGTATAGTGATTAAGTCTTCTAATACTCGTGCTAATTGAATATCACTCTCGCGAAATGGCGCATTTTTAGCCAATGAGTTTTCTAGAAACTCAAGATATTCTCTGCTATTGTCTTTAACGAATATCCAGCCTTCACCAAGATTTTCAGACGTGCTTGCGGCAACAACAGTGCCCTGCGCATTTTTAAAAACGTAAGCCATAGCAACCTCACCGACCTAATAATTTTTTAATATGATGATTATAGTGCTTAATTGGGGAAATTAGATTCCAATTAAATTATTATCAAATTGCACTAGTAATGATGCCGCCGCCTAGGCACACATTGCTTTCATACACCACTGCGGATTGCCCAGGCGTTACTGCCCATTGTTTTTGACCGAATTTAATTTCGACTTCATCTTTAGTCAATCGGTCAATTTCGCACGGCGCATCGGGCTGGCGATAGCGCGTTTTGGCGGCGTATACCCAGTTGGTAATCGGTTGTTCATCGTCTATCCAAGTGAGTTGGCCGGCGGTTAAGCCATCACTTTGCAATAGCGGATGTTCATGACCTTGCACAACGATTAACTCGTTTTTTGCCATGTCTTTCGCCGCCACAAACCAGGGTTCGCCATTACTTTCGCGGCTGCCACCAATTTTTAAGCCTTGGCGCTGACCAAGTGTGTAATACATAAGCCCGTCGTGATGCCCGACTGGCTTGCCTTCTGGCGTTTTAATATTGCCGGGTTTCTTCGGTAAATAGCGTTGCAAAAACTCTTGAAAGGGCCGCTCGCCAATAAAACAAATGCCGGTGGAATCTTTTTTCTCGGCATTATTCAAGCCCGCTTTACGCGCCATTTCGCGCACTTCCGTTTTTAAATATTTTCCCAATGGAAACAGCGTTTTACTTAGTTGCGCTTGGTTTAAGCGATACAAAAAGTAACTTTGGTCCTTGCTACCGTCGTCAGCTTTCATTAGCTGGAAAAGCCCAGGTTTTAGCGGGTTTTCTCTCACTTGTGCGTAATGGCCAGTGGCGATTAAATCCGCACCCAAGCCCATGGCGTGATCTAAAAACGCCTTAAATTTAATCTCGGCATTGCATAAAATGTCTGGGTTGGGCGTGCGTCCTGCTTGGTATTCTTCTAAAAAATTCGCAAATACGCGGTCTTTATACTCTTTGCTAAAATTTACCGCTTCAATTTCAATGCCGAGCTTGTCAGCGACTGAAACCGCATCGATTAAGTCCTGTTTGCTACTGCAATATTCATCGTCGTCATCGTCTTCCCAATTCTTCATAAAAAGGCCGATGACCTCATAGCCTTGCTGCTTGAGCAACATGGCGGTGACACTCGAATCAACTCCGCCAGAAAGACCAACTACTACTTTTTTCTTGCTCATAAGTTAGTAATTACTTCCATCGGATAGCGCTTTCCTGCAAGATAATCTTCAAAGCAGGTCAACACTTGTGGGCTACGCATAAGATTTTTTTTATCGCGAATTTCATCAATGTCCATCCACACCGTCTGCACAATACCTTCGTCAAGTTCCTGCATTGGATAATGCAAGCCGACTTTGCCGATGAAGGCAAAGCGCAAATAAGTGGTATTGTTGAGGGGGTGCTTCCAATGATAAACGCCAAGCAAGGCCTCGGGCGTAAACTCATAAGCGGCTTCTTCCATGGTTTCGCGAATCACAGCTTGAATCAAGGTTTCGCCATCTTCTAAGTGCCCAGCCGGTTGATTAAAGCGGTTGCCGCGGTTGGTTTCTTCTTCTACCAGCAAAAATTTTCCGTTTTGCTCAACAATTGCCGCAACGGTGGTATTGGGTTTAAATTGTGCTTTTTTCACTGCATAGGTTTTCTTATTGAAGTTGCTACTATTTTACCGCTAACCGCTTAATTGCGGAAATAATTGGCTATTTTTAGATAGTCAATTAAAGTAAGCGCATGTTCACAAAAATAATTCTAGCTTCGCAAAGTCCACGGCGTGTAGCGCTGTTAAAACAAATGGGTATCGATTGCCTGGTAATGCCCGCCGACATTGATGAGAGCGTGCTGAGCGGCGAATCGCCAACTGATTATGTGCTGCGATTGGCCAAACAAAAAGCGTTGGCAACGCTTAAAAAATTGAAAGGAGAACATGCAGATTTACCGATTTTGGCGGCCGATACGACAGTGGCGATGAGCAACGAAATATTCGGCAAGCCTGAAAATGATGCGGATGCGTTTAACATGCTTAAAAAATTATCTGACAGCATGCACCAAGTTCATACGGCCATTGCCGTTGCGTTTGATGGCAAGCTAGAAAGCATATTAAATACCACATTGGTACAGATGATGCCGCTCACCGATGCTATGATAGAAGCTTATATCGCCAATAATGAGCATAACGATAAAGCTGGAAGCTACGCTATACAAGGCCTAGCAGGCAATTGGATAAAACGCATCGAGGGCAGTTATACTGGCGTAATGGGTTTGCCGGTGCATGAAACTGCCATGCTTTTATATAAAATGTTAAGGTAAAGACTTGGGACAAGAAATTTTAATTAATGTAACACCGCAAGAAACGCGGGTAGCGGTGATGGATCATGGCATCGCGCAGGAGCTACACATCGAGCGTCGTTCGTCGCTGGGCATTGTCGGCAATGTGTATCGAGGCAAGGTGTGCCGTGTATTGCCGGGTATGCAATCTGCATTTGTAGAGATTGGTCTGCAGCGTGCGGCTTTTTTACATGCGGCAGACGTGATGGCGTGCCATATTGAGGGCGAGCCGCAAACAGAGCGGCCGATTCAAGAAGTGTTGCGCGAAGGTCAATCGATTATTGTGCAAGTGCTTAAAGAGCCGATTGGTACTAAAGGTGCACGATTGACCACGGAAATTAGTATTGCGGGGCGTTTTTTGGTATTTTTGCCGCACCAAGACCACATTGGCGTATCGCAACGTATTGAAAACGAAGACGAGCGCGAGCATTTGCGCAATCGTTTACTGGGATTGCTGCCAGAGAAAAGAAGCGGCGGTTTTATTATTCGCACTATGTCAGAAACTGCGTCAGATGAGGAATTATTAGCTGATATCGAATATCTACAAAAAGTATGGGCTAAAATCCAGCAAGAAAGCCAACATGCGGGTGAGCGCTCGTTGGTGTTTTACGATTTAAGCCTGCCCAGACGCATGTTGCGCGATGTGGTGAATGACGACACGGTGAGTATTTATGTGGATTCAAAGCTGACGTTTGAGCAACTAAAAGAATTTGCCGAGCTATACGTGGCAAAGGCGGTGAAGCCACTGCAACATTATCAAGGCGAACGGCCGATTTTTGATTTTTATAATATTGAAAAAGAAATCGAGAACGCATTGTCACGTAAAGTTGAGCTGACCTCTGGGGGCTATTTGATTTTTGATCAAACAGAAGCGCTGACCACTGTGGATGTCAACACTGGTAGTTTTGTTAGCGGTAAAAATTTATCCGATACGATTTTTAAAACCAATCTAGAAGCCGCGCAGTGCATTGCTCGGCAATTGCGACTTAGAAATTTGGGTGGCATTATTATCATCGATTTTATCGATATGGATGAAGATGCGCAGCGTGAAACTGTGCTTGAAGAGCTACGAAAAGCGGTGGATGTTGACCGCGCACGCACTGGAATTAACGGTTTTACCTCGTTGGGCTTGGTAGAAATGACGCGCAAACGTACCCGTGAAAGTTTAGCGCATTTACTGTGTGAAACTTGTACGGTGTGCGATGGCCGCGGCGAGCATAAAACCGCGCAGACCATTTGCTACGAAATTATGCGTGAGCTATTGCGTGAATCAAAACAGTTTAACGCTAAAGAATTTAAAGTAATTGCGTCGACCAGCGTGATTGATTTATTGCTGGATGAAGAATCGCAAAGTTTGGCTAATTTATCTGACTTTATTAACAAGCGCGTGTCGTTACAGGCTGATAGTCAGTACTCGCGCGAAGCGTTTGATATTGTATGGATATAGCTCGTCTGGATTTAAGTGGTTGGAGTTGTTTGAGTAACGTTTAAAAACGGCATTTCTGGCAATTTCAAGGTTTTATCGAATTCCGCCTCAATTTTTTCTGCCTCAGCCTTAGCTTTTATGGCGGGTTGCACGGCCTTCATCAATTGTAGCAACATGCTATCTAATACCTGACTTTCTTTTACAATCGCAGTGTATTCGCCTTCCACAATTGCAAGCCGATGATCCAGCGCCTCCGCACTGGCTTTGGCTTCGGTTAAGTTTTTGGTGCGTTCATCTAAGCTAGTTTTATGTGCGTTCATTTGCGTTTTGAGTGTGCCCAACACGTCTTCTAACCAGCGCCCGCAGTCTTTTTCGGCATGCTCAAATATTTTTTGAGTTTGCAAACCCAGGCCTAAGAAAAACTTACGAATTAAAAAGTGCTTTTCGGTGAGCAAATTGACTGGATCAGTACAAAAATCATCAGTAATTTTTTCTAAAGCTTTCATATTATTGATAAAGTTTGCCATATCAAGCGCGGGCGGATCAAATACCTCAAATCCATGTTTTGATTGAAAAACTTCGTAAACATTATCAGCTAATCGTTTAATGCTACTGCTTTCCTTGGTCACATACCCTGCCAATTCATTCGCTTTTTTCGTTAAGTTGCGCATGCCCTGATTGAGGCCAACCGTAGTCCAACTATCGCCCATTGCTTGGCGGCTCTCGGCCAGCGAAGTGTCTAAATAAGCCAAGCTTAAATGGCGTAACAGCTTTTTACCAAGGTGAGTCACTTTGTCATTTGCTTGATTAAAAGTAGGAATCGATGCCTCGTAGCGTTTTCTATCGGCGACTACTTTGGCCAAGATATTTCTAGAGGCGTCAATATTCTGGCCTCTTAGCGCGCGTAATTCGGTCACTTGATCGCGCAAGCTCACTAAGCGTTGTTGCACGAGCTTGCGCGAATTTTTAATCATCCCACTACATTCGCTTGCAACTGTTCTGCCCAAAATTTCATGCTTGGCTTGTATAATTTGATTGCCTAAAGTGGTTTCTAATTCAACAATTCCACTTCGTTGAAGTAATGCAGCATTCTTCTTAATCTTTGCTACAAGCGCTTTTTGTGCTGAAATTGCAAATACGCTATCGGGTGAAATGCCGAGCTGATGCGCGGTAACATTGACTTGCTTTTCAATTTCATTCGCCACGTCTTGCTTCGATTTCATGTCATCCCACAACATGTCAATCTTGTTGAGTAACACTAGTTTGTATTTGGCGCGGCCTTTAATATATTCGTTCCAAATCTGCATGTCCGATTGCGTAATGCCAGTGTCCGTCGCGGTTAAAAATAGCACCGCGTGTGCGTTTGGAATGATGTTGAGAGTGAGTTCTGGCTCTGCACCTAGGGTATTGAGGCCAGGCGTATCGATGACCACCAAGCCGCTTTTGAGCAGCGGATGCGGGTAATTGATGATGGCATGGCGCCAAACTGGAATCTTGAGCAATCCTTGGGTTTCCAGCTCGTGAATCATGCCTATGTCTTGCGGGTGGAATAAACCTAGTTCTTCCGCCTCACCTTGCGTTACTTCTTTTTGCTCAATCAGCTTGCGTAGCGTTTCTTTCATTTCTTCGGGCGAATCAACGTTTAACCTAAATTTTTCCCAGGCATTAGGTGTGGTTTTTAGGTAAGTAAGTGAGTCGTGACTGGTGCGGGTTTCGATGGGTAATAGCTTAATTGAAGGTTCTTCGCGACCATCCCAAAAGATTTCGGTGGGGCACATAGTGGTACGGCCGGGCTCACTTGGCAGCAGGCGTTGGTTGAAATCTGCAAAAAATAGCGCATTGATAGTTTCGGTTTTGCCGCGCGAAAATTCTGCCAAAAACGCCATCACTATCTGATCGCGTTTGAGCATTTCTAACACATCATACAAGCGCAGTTCTTGAATGGAATCGGTATATTCGCTTTTGGCCAGCCAATCTCGATAATTACTAATGGTATCGGTTAAGCTGGTGCGCCAGACCTGGTATTCGTTGACTTTGGATTGTAAGGTGTCGATCATCTTGGTGCTATTATAAATTGAAATTTAGGGTTTCTTAAAAATTGATAAAACTTAAACCTAATAAAATTTAAAGCTAGAAAAGCGATAACAACTGCGTTTCAAGCGTTTTTATTACAGATACATTCAACATTTGTATAAAAATCAGCGCAACAATAGGCGAAAAATCAATACCGCTTGCCATCGGTAATACACGCTGTATCGGCGCCAGTATTGGCTTGGTGAGGCTGTTGAGTACGCTTGCAATGGGCGTGTGTGGGTTTACCCAGCTTAAAATCACTTGCAACATAATGGCATAAAAAAACACATCTAAACTGGTACGTAACACGCCCAGAAAGCTCATGCCTATTAGGCCTGCCCATGCAGATTGGCCTGCAAGACTAAGCGGAAAATCGCGCAACCAAAGCAAGCTGAGTTGCAACAAAAACTGCGAAACTAGCGCTAAAAATAAGGTTGATAAATCAATCTTTTTCCAACTGGGTATGACTCTACGCACCGATTTTACGGCGAAATCGGTGGCCGAGATCACCATGTAAGCCAGCGGATTATTGAACGGCGCTCTGCATAACTGCATAAAAAAACGCAATAAAAACAACATGGTAAATAAATTTAAAGTTGTGGTGAGTAAAAAATCGAGCGCAGTAGAAAACACTTAAATACTCCCCAATTCATCACCTAGTGTCCTCGCGCGTTCGCAAGCTTTTTGCGCCGCAAGTGCTATGGCTTGTTTCACTTGTGAGTTTTGCAAGCTCAGTAAGCCTTGCTCAGTGGTGCCGCCTTTTGAGGTGACTTGCTCGCGCAAAGCGGCAATCGGTGTGCTACTGGCATCAGCCAATAAGCTGGCGCCTTTGAAGGTTGCTAAGCTGAGTTGTTTGGCTTGTGCTTCGTTTAAACCCAGTTGCAGCGCGGCTTCGTGCAGCGCTTCGATTAAATAAAATACATAGGCTGGGCCGCTGCCAGAAATGGCGGTGATGGCATCTAGTTTTTCTTCAGAATCCAGCCACAGAGTACTACCCGCAGCGCTTAGCACCTGATCCGCAAGCGCAATTTGCGCTTTGGAAACACTGGGCATCGCATATAGACCCGTGACGCCTGCTTGTATCTGCGCAGGTGTGTTAGGCATGGCACGGATAATGGTAGCGTAATCGCCGAGCCAGCGCGACAGATCAGCCAAACGAATGCCGGCGGCGATTGAAATTACTAATTGTTGCTTTAGCAAAGGCGCGAGCGTTTTTGCTAACGTTGGTAATTGTTGTGGCTTAATCGCTAACACTATCACGTCACAAGCCTGAATACTGGTCAATTCAGCTGAAGCGTTCACGCCAAGCTCATGTGCAAGAACCCTGCGCTTATTGGCTTCCAGGTCGATGACGGTGATGTTACTCATGTCAAAATTTTGGCTTTTTAAGCCAATAATCAACGCTTGCGCCATATTGCCACCACCAATAAATCCTAATTTCATTTGTTAATTCTCATTTTTAAAATTTGACGCTCTGGCACCGAAAATGGCTGAGCCAATACGCACTATGGTAGCACCTTCGTGTATCGCCGCAACATAGTCATCGGACATGCCGATTGAAAGTGTATCCAATTCAAAAGTATGCTTTAGTGTTTTAAATGCATCACCGACAATTTTAAATTGCGCACGCTGTTTTGCAAGGTCTTTTGTGGGCGCGGGAATCGCCATTAATCCGCGTAATTTAAGATTGGGCATGGTTGAAATGGCTTCGGCCAAGGTGGCCAGAGAGCCAATATCCACGCCACTCTTAGATTCTTCATCACTACTGTTGATTTGAATGCAAACATTTAATGGCGTGAGTGATGATGGCCTTGCTTCGTTTAAACGCGCCGCAATTTTTAATCTATCCACCGAATGCACCCAATCGAAATGCTGTGCGACTAATTGGGTTTTATTGCTCTGAATCGGGCCGATAAAATGCCATTCAATTGCGCAATCTAGTAGTTGTTCTTGTTTATTTATTGCTTCTTGCACGTAATTTTCGCCAAACGCGCGCTGACCAGCTAAATAAGCCACGCGTATTTTGTCGCTTGGTTGTGCTTTACTTACCGCAAGTAGTAAAATTTCATCATCACGATGCGCAGTGCGCTTTGCTTGTAGAATTGTTGCTTGAATTGCTTGCAAGGAATCGTAAATTGTGTCCATAATTCAATTATCTAAACAATAAACCTTATGTGGTTTATTAAAAGTTGGCTTAACGAACTTATTATAGCAGGAGCTGATAGTGGATATTTCAGATTTACTCGCCTTTTCGGTTAAGAATAAAGCATCAGATTTGCACCTATCTGCGGGGTTGCCGCCGATGATTCGCGT
>JANYGD010000191.1 GCA_025359405.1 Methylotenera sp.
ACCAGGCCAATAAATGTCATGCCTTTTTGCTTAATATCTGTAGTTATTTGCATATTGCCACTCCCTTAATGTATTGAGTTACCAATTCTGCCAAATTTATCAAAATTAAACCAGATAAAAAATGCCTTGCCAACCAAGTTATGTTCTGGTACAAAACCCCACACGCGGCTATCGGCGCTATTGTCACGGTTATCACCCATGGCAAAATAATTGCCTTCCGGCACGGTTATCGTCTCGCCATCCTGTAGTTTAGCACCTGGTGCGTCTGGGTTGTATTGATTAGGAATATCATGAATCAAAATATCGTGCGCCACTTCGCCTAATTGTTCTTTTGAGCGCCGTGCGCTAATAATATTAGCGCCTTGCATTTCATATTCATAATTATCTTCAAACTTCACGTCTAATAATTTCCCGTTAATAATCAAATGTTTATCCTGATACTGAATTTTATCGCCAGGCAAGCCGACTACGCGTTTAATGTAATCTACAGTTGGCTCAGGCGGGTAATGGAACACAAACACATCACCACGTTTTGGATGACTGGTTTCAAAAAAAGTGTTATTTAAAATTGGTACACGCAAGCCATAAGTATATTTATTCACTAAAATATAATCGCCAGCCAGTAAGGTTGGCATCATCGAGCCAGATGGAATTTTGAATGGCTCCACCAAAAACGAGCGTAAGCTAAACACCAGCAAAATCACTGGGAAAAAGCTTTTGGCATATTCCACGTACCAAGGCTCAGCAACACCAATAAGCCTATTTTTACGCAGCGCAACAATATCCAACAGCCAAATTAGACCAGTAATCAGTAATATCACCACCATGAATAATGCAAAATACATTTATTTATCCTCAACCCTCAATATTGCTAAGAACGCTTCTTGCGGAATTTCTACATTCCCCACTTGCTTCATGCGTTTTTTACCTTCTTTTTGTTTATCTAACAATTTGCGCTTACGCGAAACATCGCCGCCATAACATTTCGCAATCACGTTTTTACGCATGGCTTTCACTGTTTCGCGCGCAATAATGTTCGCGCCTATCGAGGCCTGAATCGCCACATCAAACATTTGGCGCGGAATAAGCTCGCGCATCTTCGCCGCCACTTCACGACCACGATGCACGCTATTCGCTCTATGCACAATCATGCTTAGTGCATCAACGCGCTCGCCGTTCACCATAATATCAAGTTTTACTAAATCTGCTGCACGAAACTCTAAGAACTCGTAATCCATTGATGCGTAGCCGCGCGAAACCGATTTTAATTTATCGAAAAAATCCAGCACCACTTCATTCAGCGGCATTTCGTAGCTCAACATCACTTGTCTACCCATATACTGCATATTTTTTTGCAGACCACGCTTGCTGTTACACAGCGTCATTACTGGACCTACGTAATCTTGCGGCATCAATAAGTGCACGTTAATCACCGGTTCGCGTGTTTCCTCAACACGCGAAGGTTCCGGCAAACGTGATGGATTCTCAATTTGCACTACGTTACCGTCTTTAAGTAATAGTTCGTAAATCACGGTTGGCGCGGTGGTAATCAAATCCATGTCGTATTCGCGCTCTAGGCGCTCTTGTACAATTTCCATGTGCAGCAAGCCCAAGAAACCACACCTAAAACCGAAGCCAAGCGCAGTGGAGTTTTCAGGTTCAAACAGCAAGCTGGAATCATTCAGACTCAGTTTTTCCAGCGCAGTTCGCAATGCTTCAAACTGGTTCGATTCCACCGGGTAAAGCCCCGCAAACACTTGCGGCTTCACCTCTTTAAATCCTGCCAGTGCTTCACTTGCTGGCTTGTCGGTGTGCGTTACTGTGTCGCCCACTTTGGCGTCGGCCAACTCTTTAATGCCCGCAATCACAAAACCTACTTCACCAGCAGATAATGAGGTTTTTTGTAACGATTTTGGCGTAAATACGCCTACTTGCTCACATAAATGTTGCGCGCCTGTGGCCATCAGGCGAATTTTTTCTTTTGGTTTTAGTACGCCATCTATCACGCGCACCAGCATCACAACGCCGACGTAATTATCGAACCAAGCATCCACCACCAATGCCTTGAGTGGCGCATCCACATTGCCCCTTGGCGGTGGTACTTTTGCAATCACCGCTTCTAAAACATCGCGCACGCCCTCGCCAGTTTTGGCAGAACAACGCACCGCGTCAGTCGCATCGATGCCAATCACGTCCTCAATTTCTTGCATCACACGCTCTGGGTCGGCAGAGGGTAAATCGATTTTATTCAGCACGGCTGTCACTTCTACGCCTAAATCAAGTGCAGTGTAACAATTGGCAACGCTTTGCGCCTCTACGCCTTGGCTAGCGTCCACCACCAGCAATGCGCCTTCGCAAGCCGAGAGTGAACGTGAAACCTCATAACTGAAATCCACATGGCCTGGCGTATCAATCAAATTCAAGTTATAAATCTGTCCATCATTGGCTTTGTATTCTAACGCCGCCGTTTGCGCCTTAATGGTAATGCCACGCTCACGCTCAATATCCATAGAATCAAGCACTTGCGCTTCCATTTCGCGGTCTTCCAAGCCGCCGCACAAATGAATAATACGGTCAGCCAAGGTAGATTTACCGTGGTCAATATGCGCAATAATGGAGAAATTACGGATGTTTTTCATGTTAACTTTTAGATTTTACAAACAAATAGAGTGTAGCTCTACAAAAAAATAAAGCGCAACCTGCGCCCTTTTTCAATTGCCGTGATTTTACTACAAATGCTTGATTAATTTGTAATTAATTGTATGGTTTGCTTGATA
>JANYGD010000192.1 GCA_025359405.1 Methylotenera sp.
GCGTAATTGCATACAACTGGTTGCAAGAAGTAAAGTTGCGTAAAGATGTCAACAGTGAGTTTATTGTGCCGCAAAAAGATGTGTTGGCCGAAGATTTTTATATCGATGCTGATGCTTATGTGGATAAAGAACTTGCCGGAGTTGCTGAAAAAATTAAGCATCCCGAGCTTGTCATTCCTGCAAATGCTATTAGCGAGTCACAACTCAGTCGTGCGGCAATAGAAAGTGTCGCCAAGGAGCCAGTTTTTGAACCGACTCAATCGATTGAGACAGCCTACGAAAGTCCTGTAGTAGCGCCCGCCGTAGAATATTTGACAGAAAATGAGTTGAGTCAAAATCAGGAGATTGAAGACTTGGGGCAGGAGCACATAAAGTCTGAATTTATAGTATCTGAACCTATAATACAGGCGGCTATGCATGAGAAAATTCAGCACATGCAAGCTAATTTGCCCGAAGTCACACATCCGCAGATTGATTTAACTGCGATTTTATACGCCACCAAAAACATTAGTAGCAATGATTTAAGCGCTCTAAGCGCCTCGTTCAAAGATATAGGCTTGCCGATGACGATGTACGGCTTGGATAATCAAAATAAGTGGCATATTGTTAGCGAGAGTGCAGCTAACACCACTTTCAAGCAAGTAGCTTGTAGCTTGCAACTTGCAGATCGTGGCGGGCCAATTGCAAAAAATTTGCTGAATAAATTTCAATTTGCGGTAGAGGATTCTGGCCTGGAACTGAATGCACACGTGGAGTGGCAGGGTAGTGGTGACGCGATGCAGCGCGCTATTGAGCTGGATCAGTTTTGCATCGAAGTCGACCAATTGATTAGCGTGCATCTTGTGCAAGGCGAATCGCCGATTCACGGCACGAAATTTAAAGGGTTAGCCGAGGCAAATGGCATGCACTTAAAGGATGATGGTAAGTTTTATTACTTTACAAATGGTAAAGAAGAGCCGCTTTTTGTATTGATTGACACCAATAACTTGCCATTTACGGCCGAAAATTTACGCTCGAATGTACTCAAAAGTGTGACTTTTCAAATCGAAATACCCAAAGTAACTAATTGTGAATTAGTGTTTAACCAAATGATTGTAATGGCGCAGAAAATGGCCAGTAGTTTAAATGGACGCTTGGTGGACGATAACCAAAAAGCGCTTGGCGACTTGCAAATCGAAAAAATTCGGCAGCAACTCAAAGTTATCCATGCCACCATGGTTGCGCGCGGCATTATGCCTGGCAGCCCAGGTAGCATGCGCCTTTTCAACTAGCGTATGGCAGATTTAGCAGCGGCACGCAAACAAGTTGCCAAGCTTGTTGCGGAAATTTCACAGCACGACTATCAATATTACGTGCTAGATGCGCCCAGTATTTCCGATAGTGAATACGATGGATTGTATCGTCAGCTAGTTGATTTAGAACAAAAATTTCCAGAACTAATCAGCGCCGATTCGCCCACACAGCGCGTTGGAGGCATTGCGCTTAACGCGTTTGAGAACGTGACGCATCGTCAAGCCATGCTGTCGCTTAACAATGCGTTTGGCGACGATGAATTGCTGGCGTTTGATAAACGCATCCGCGAAGGCTTGGGCGTAGAAACGGTTGAATATGCGGTTGAGCCAAAGTTTGACGGCTTGGCGATTACACTTACCTTCGAGAACGGCGTATTTGCTCAGGGTGCGACGCGCGGCGATGGCTACACTGGTGAAAATGTGACGCATAATTTGCGTACCATTCGTGCCATTCCCACACGATTATCCGTCGTAAATCCACCACAATTGCTAGAAGTGCGCGGCGAAGTGCTGATGCTAAAACGCGATTTTGAACAACTCAATATTAATCAAGAAAAACTCGGCGCGAAGCTATTCGCCAACCCGCGCAACGCCGCTGCAGGTAGTTTGCGTCAGCTTGATCCGCAAATTACTGCCACCCGTCCGTTGCGCTTTTTTGCTTATGGTTTGGGTGAGGCTATTGGTGTACCAGCGCTACACTCACATGCGGAAGCGATGGATTATCTGGCCAAACTGCATTTTCCGGTGAGCGATTTGCGTGAAGTCAAGCAGGGCGCAGCCGACTTGCTGGCTTATTTTCACGAAATTGGCGCAAAGCGCGCTACGCTGCCTTTCGATATTGATGGTGTGGTTTACAAAGTAAATCAATTTGCGCAACAAAATGAGCTTGGCTTTGTTTCGCGTGCACCAAGATTTGCCATAGCACATAAATATCCTGCAGAAGAGGCTACGACGCTGGTAGAAGATATTACCGTGCAAGTAGGTCGCACTGGCGCAATTACGCCCGTGGCGCGTTTAAAAGCGGTGTTTGTGGGCGGTGTGACGGTGACCAACGCCACGCTGCATAACGAAGACGAATTAAAAC
>JANYGD010000021.1 GCA_025359405.1 Methylotenera sp.
GTCGCGAGTAATTTTCACCGTTTTAGTAAACGCGCAAAACAACCTTATTTATCCATTAACTGTGCGGCTATTTCGCCCATGCTGGCAGAGTCCATATTATTCGGCCATGCCAAGGGCGCCTTTACTGGTGCGGCTACCGCCAATGCAGGCTATTTTGAGGATGTAAATGAAGGCACGCTTTTTTTAGACGAAATTGGTGAATTACCGCTAGAAATGCAGGCCAAGTTATTGCGCGTGTTAGAAAATGGCGAGTACACGCGCGTGGGCGAAACGCAAGTGCGCAAGAGTAAAGCGCGCGTGGTGGCCGCCACCAATCGCGACTTGCGAAGCGAGGTACGTGCAGGCAATTTCAGGTCTGATTTATATCATCGTTTGGGGGTTTTTGCCGTCAAGGTACCGCCGTTGCGTGATTTGAATGGCGATAGCCTGATTTTGCTTGAGCATTTCAATACGTTTTATGCACGCGAAACTGGCCAACAAATTTTTAAATTAGATGATAGAGCCAAAGCGCGCTGGTTAAGTTACCATTTTCCAGGCAATGTGCGCGAGTTGCGTAACATTATCATTCGCCTAATTGCTAAATATGCTGGCCAAACTGTTAACGAGGTGCAACTCTCGGCAGAGCTAGATTTATCGCGCCAAAACGAGGTAGATGGTGTTCCAGCTATGAGCAATGCGGGTGATTTGTCGGGTTATGCCATACAACATTTGCAAAATGAAGCCAATGTGAGCTTGGACCAAGTATTAAAATCGTGGGAAAAAGCTTATGTCGATGCCGCTATGCGCATTACGCACGGCAATTTAAGCCAAGCTGCCAAAATGTTGGGAATTAATCGTACAACTTTGTATAGTCGTATTCAACTTCAAGAAGAGAATTAGTCAAATTTAACATGTACTACACGTAACTATGTATTACTCACACTTCGGTTTAAAAGAGCCGCCATTCAAAATCACCCCAAATACCGAAGTTTTTTATACTGGCGGCAACCGCGGTGCGGTGCTGGATGCCTTAATCTACGCTATTAACAGCGGCGAAGGCATTATTAAAGTGGTAGGAGAAGTGGGCAGCGGTAAAACCATGCTGTGCCGCATGCTGCAAACCATGCTACCGGAGAAAATTGAGAGCATTTATTTAGCCAATCCTAGCGTTGCGCCAGAAGATGTGTTGCACGCCATTGCCTTTGAATTGCAGCTTAAATTGCCCAAAAATGCGGATCGTTTAAAGGTCATGCAGGTGCTGCAAACTCACCTATTGGCAAGGCATGCGGCGGGTAAGCAAGTGGTAATTTTTGTAGAAGAGGCGCAGGGCATGCCGCTTGCCACGTTAGAAGAAATTCGATTACTTTCTAACTTAGAGACCAAGCATGATAAGCTGCTGCAAATCGTGTTATTTGGTCAGCCCGAGCTAGATGAAAACCTCAACCAAGCCAACATCCGTCAGCTGCGAGAGCGTATTACGCATAGCTTTAATTTGGTGCCTTTGCAAACTAAGGAAATCGGCGAATACCTTATTTTTAGGCTGCGTGCAGCGGGTTATTTCGGCCCACATTTGTTCTCAAACACTGCCATTTCTAAAATCGCGACTTCGGCTGAAGGTTTGGTGCGGCGTGTGAATATTTTAGCGGACAAATCTTTACTTGCTGCATTTGCAGATAATGAGTACCAAGTCACACCTAAACATGTGCAAGCCGCCATCGCAGATAGTGAATTTGGTGCTGAAAAATCAAAACAACAAGCAAAGCAATCGCAGGTGTTTATGTGGGTAGCCTTGCTGGTATTGGGTTTGGCGCTTGGTTATGCAGCAAGCCATTGGCAACAGAAGCAAGCAATACCTTCAGCACAAAAACCTGAAATTGCGGAGCTCAGCCTGCACCAAAAGCGGTTGAAATTGCAAAAGATAAGAATGTTAATCAAACTAGCACTGCAACTGTTGCTGCAGCCTAAGCAAGCAATATCAGCGCGGCTCCGCAAGAAGATATTTTAACGCGTCGGCTAAACGCTACAACAGTTTGGCTTGCAAGCCAAGCGCCCACCACAGTGAGCATTCAGCTGATGGGAGCCACTAGCAATACGCAGCTAAAAACTGATTTGGAAATATTAAGCCAACAAATCGAGTTGGATAATATTTATGTGTACCATACTAAAGTCAATAATCTGCCATTTTTAACTGTGTTATACGGTAGTTTTGCTAATCGTTTTGAGGCGACACAAGCCTTGCAAAAATTACCTGCCGAGTTGCAAAAAAATCGGCCGCAATTGCGCACCATTGCTGGAGTGTTGCAAGAAACTAAATAAATTTGTCAAAAAGTTAAGTCAAAAGCAATATTTATAAAAATTTCAACAAGTTAGTATTGCAATTTAATGCGGATTATGCGATAAAACAGTGCGTACAAAATTATTTGGGAGTAGGCACCTCGTGCTTAAAAAAAATACAAAGATTTATTGGGCTAAATTGAGTTTCGTAACAGCGATTGGTTTAATGCTTGTCGCATGTGCGCATCAATCCAAAGTGGTGCCTTCCACAGGCCATATTGATGGCAAAGCTACAACGCAAAATAACAATCAAGCTAACGCTACTTCAAACAACAATACCGCACCAATTCCTAAACTTGTAAGAAGCAATCCACAATTGCCACCACCCAAGGCCACCACAAAAGCGCAAACTTATAGTGTGGTGGTGAACGAAGTGCCAGTGAAAGAAATTCTGTTCGCATTGGCGCGCGAAAGTAAACTCAATATTGATATTCATCCTAGCATTCAAGGTCGCGTTACACTAAATGCGGTGGATCAAACCTTGCCAGCGATTTTAGAGCGCCTTTCTAGGCAAGTGGATTTGACTTATAAGATGGAAGGCAATGTGTTGTACATTGCGCCAGATTTACCCGTGTTACGTAATTACAAGGTAGATTATGTGAACATGAACCGCGACACCAAAAGCTTTATCGGTGCCGATAGTCAAATATCCAGCGCCGGCCAATTAGGTGATAGCGCCACAACCAATAGCAATGATGCAAATAATAGCTCGCGCACCACGGTCGATAGCCAATCAAAAAATCATTTGTGGGAATCGTTAATACAAAATATTAAAGATTTATTAGCAGAAACTGATAAAGAAGTGATTGTGACGCGTATCGGCACGACAGCGCAAACAGACAAGCAAAGCAATAACAAAACGACAAATGCCAACGGCTCAACGAATAATAGCCAATCTGATACCGCCAAAACGGAAGCAGAAGATCGGGATCGTCAGAGGTCAGAATATAAAACTTTATTTGCAGCCAATGTGATTGCGAATGCGGAAACTGGCGTGATTAGCGTGCGCGCAACCAATAAACAACACGAAAAAGTGCAAGAATTTATCGACAAGGTAATGGGCAGTGCCAAAAAGCAAGTGTTGATTGAAGCGACTATTGTTGAGGTGACATTAAATGATAATTTTCAGGCCGGCATAGACTGGAGTCGATTAGGAAATGCTGGCTCTAGTAGTGGATTCACTTTTAGTCAAAATCTTAATAGTAGCAACTTTACTCCTGGCAATTTAACAACTCGTGCTACGGGCGCAGGGATAATAGCTGGATATTTTAATCCTGCTAGTGCATTAGGGAAT
>JANYGD010000109.1 GCA_025359405.1 Methylotenera sp.
CCAAAATTATGATGGGGGTTTTACGCACGATGTGATACACCGCTTTTTGCTGCAGCTTGGCCATGTGCGCGGCAACGAGATTTATTTGTACGATATGCGCGGCAATTTGATATTTCGATCGCCGCCATCAAAATATCAAACCAAGGAAAACCCACCAAAATGGTTTGAGGATGCGCTTGATCCGCACGAAAAATCAGTCACGCGTTTTATCCATTATGGCAAATTGGTGGTAGAGCCTAATCCGGCGGGCGGTATACGCGAGGCATGGAGCAAAATGCGGCGTTTGTTGATCATAGGCGCGGCGTTTTTTGTGCTGTTAAATGTTGCAGTGTATTGGATGCTCGGCCGCTGGCTGCGCCCACTGCAGCCCATGCTAAAGGCCATTAACAAGATGGATCAGGGCGATTTGAGTACGCGCTTGCCGAGCTTTGATTTGCCGGAGTTTGACCGCATTGGCCATAGCTTAAACCGCATGGCAGAATCGCTGGCGGCAGAGCGACAGCTGGAAGAAAATCGCCAATTGACGGCGCTGATTCAAAGCCATATTGAGGATGAGCGCAGAAGTTTAGCGCGTGAGTTGCATGATGAGCTTGGCCAATATGTAACGGCGATTAAAACTTTTGCAGTGGCCATTGCCAATAAAACTCAGAAAAAATCACCCGATATTTCAAGTAACGCGCAAACTATTGTCGCCGCCGCGAATCACATCTATGATGGCATGCACGATATTATTCGCCAGCTTAGACCTGGCTCACTGGATAATTTGGGTTTAAGCGAAACCCTGCGTGATGCGGTGAATAATGTGCAGAAGCAAAATCCCAACTTGAATATTCGTTTAGATTTATCGGGAAAATTGGATGCGCTGGGTGAGAATTTAAACATTAATATTTACCGCATTGTGCAAGAGGCTATAAATAACGCCATAAAACATGCTGAGGCGAAAAATATTAAAATTAAGCTAGAGACCACCAAAACTGGCGCCTTGCAGCTCACTATTAATGACGATGGACGTGGCATGGATATTAATGATGTAGACCAAACCAACCATTTTGGTTTGCTGGGCATGCGCGAGCGTGTGCAAGGTTTTAAAGGCAGTTTTAACGTGGATTCTGAGCTGAATGGAAAAAATGGTACCGTGATTTATATTAACATTCCACAAGCCATCAAATTAGAGGATAAAATAGTGACATGAGCCAAATTAATGTGATGCTAGTAGATGACCATGCCGTGGTGCGCATGGGCTTTAAGATGCTGCTGGAATCTGCTTCGGATATCAAAGTGATCGCTGAGGCAGAAAATGGCGAAACCGCCATTAAAGCCTATATGGAGCATAAGCCTAGCGTAGTGGTGATGGATATTACCATGCCTGGCATGGGCGGCCTGGAGGCGATTGAGCGCATTTTAGCCAAAGATAGCAACGCGAAAATTTTGGTGCTTTCTGCGCATGAGGATTCTGTGCACCCAAAGCGGGTGTTGAATGCTGGCGCGATGGGCTATTTAACTAAGCGCAGTGCCGCCGAGGAGTTGATTAAAGCGATTCGCATGGTCGCTAGTGGTAAAAAGTATATCGAGGCTGGCGTGGCGCAACAAATGGCGATTCAGCAATTATCGGGCGATCAAAGCCCGGTGGATGTTTTGAGCGAACGCGAGTTTGAAGTATTTATGTCCTTGGCAAAAGGCAAAACCACCAACGAAATCGCCGAAAGTCTGTTTTTAAGTCCCCGCACCGTTGGAACGCATTTGTATAATATTAAGCAAAAGTTAAACGCTAATAATTCGGCTGAAATCGCACTGATTGCCATGCGTAGTGGCTTGTTAGAGCCTTAATTTCCCTTATAACGCGCTACATTTAGCTCGCCAGGCCCCGCTAGCTCTACCACCGCTACTGTGCCACTAGGTAATTTGCCAAATTCTGGCGGAATCAAAAACGTAATTATTTTTTTGTCTTTCTGAATCACGCCTGTACCAACGCCCCAGCTTTTCCATTCACGTTTTTGCGGTAAGCTGGTTGCCCCCAT
>JANYGD010000197.1 GCA_025359405.1 Methylotenera sp.
GGTGGTCCTTTGTCGCAAGGCATAGTCTATGGCGATAAAGTGGCTTGTCCATTGCATTCGTGGAAAATCAGCTTGGTGGATGGCAAAGCGGAAGAACCCGACGTAGGTGAAACCGCCTGCTTTAATACCAAAGTTGAAAATGGTATAGTTTATTTAGAACTTAAAGATTAAATGCATTGATTAAACAAACCAAATCAACTTGTTGCTACTGTGGTGTTGGCTGCGGCGTCATCATTGAGTCGCAAAGTGACAAGATTATTCACGTCAAAGGCGACCCTGATCATCCTGCCAATTTTGGGCGTTTATGCACCAAAGGTTCCACATTACATTTAAGCGCAAAGCCCGATAATCGATTGCTCTACCCTGAAATGCGCTTAGGCCGCAACATGCCTAGAGCGCGGGTCTCTTGGGATGTTTCGCTCGATTATTTAGCAGAACAATTTGCGCAAACCATAGCAAAACACGGGCCGGATTCAGTCGCGTTTTACATTTCTGGCCAATTGCTTACCGAAGATTATTACGTGTTTAACAAGCTTGCCAAAGGCTTGATTGGCACCAATAACGTGGATACTAATTCAAGGCTGTGTATGTCTTCCGCAGTGGCGGGCTATAAAGCAACGCTGGGCGCGGACTCTCCGCCTGCGTGCTATGAGGATATTGACCACACTGATTGCTTATTTATTGCAGGCAGCAATACCGCATTCGCGCATCCCATCATTTTTAGGCGTATTGAAGACGCCAAGGCGAAAAATCCAAACCTAAAAATCATCGTGGTCGATCCACGCAAAACCGATACCGCACAAGCGGCCGATTTACATTTAGCCATTTTACCTGGCACGGATGTGGCGTTATTTAACGGCATGCTGCACGTGATGCTGTGGGAAGGCTTGCTGGATATGGCCTACATCAACGCGCATACCAATGGCTTCGAAGCGTTGAAAGAAACCGTGCGTGAATATACACCAAAAATGGTGGCGGATATTTGTGGCATTTCTGAGGCAGACATTATCCAAGCTGCCAAATGGTTTGGCCAAGGGCCTAGCCTTTCCATGTATTGCATGGGCTTGAATCAATCAATCCACGGCACCGAGAAAAACGCCGCGTTGATCAATTTACATTTGGCTACAGGCCAAATCGGCAAGCCAGGCGCAGGACCGTTCTCACTCACCGGGCAGCCCAATGCCATGGGTGGGCGCGAAGTGGGCGGCATGGCGAATTTGCTCTCCGCGCATCGAGATTTGAACAACGCTGAACACCGCGCCGAAATTGCCAAACTTTGGGGAGTGAAATCAGTGCCAGAAACGCCGGGCAAAACTGCGGTGGAAATGTTTGATGCCATTAAAAACGGCGAAATTAAAGCCATCTGGATTGCCTGCACCAACCCTGCGCAATCCATGCCAGATTTGAATAGCGTACTGGAAGCCTTAAATACGGCAGAGCTTGTAGTGGTACAAGATGCGTTTAACAATACCGATACCTGCCAGTATGCCGATGTGCTACTGCCCGCCAGCACCTGGGGTGAAAAAGAAGGCACCGTAACGAATT
The DNA here is from genome assembly GCA_025359405.1 of Methylotenera sp. Lineage (GTDB taxonomy): Bacteria > Pseudomonadota > Gammaproteobacteria > Burkholderiales > Methylophilaceae > Methylotenera_A. The sequence continues at coordinate 1,546 of JANYGD010000197.1, forward strand.
CTGAGCGGCGCATCACGCGCGTGAACCCTGCCGTAGCGCCACCTGCTGAAGCCAAACACGATTGGGCGATTATGGTAGATTTTGCAAAGCGTCTTGAAAAACGTCTAGCTAAAAAATCTAATTTATTCCCATTTAACAGCACCGAAGATATTTTTAACGAACACCGCGAAACTACGCGTGGTCGCGATTTGGATATTACCGGCTTAAACTACGCCCTACTCAACGCGCAAGGCCCGCAACAATGGCCGTTTTTAGAGGGTGAATCTACGGGCAAAGCACGCTTGTATGCAGATGGCGTATTTCAAAAATCTGATGGCAAGGCGCAATTTATCAACACCGTGTATAAAGGCACGGCAGATAAAACCGATGCGCGTCATCCGCTGCACCTGCTTACGGGCCGTTTACGCGACCAATGGCACAGCATGAGTCGCACAGGCAATGTGGCGCAATTATTTAACCATGCAGAAGAACCCGTCATCAATTTTAGTGCTGATGACATGATGCGTCGCACCTTAAAAAATGGCGACATTGTAAAAGTGCAAAATAAGCGTGGCAGCCTTGTGTTGCCTGTGCAAATGAGCGACGAGATGCAACCCGCGCAAACCTTTATCGCCATGCACTGGGGCAGCCAGTTTATGCATGGCTTGGGCGTTAATGTGCTGATGCCGCCCGCATTTGATAAAACCTCTAAACAGCCCGAGCTGAAACATACCGCCGTTAAAATCGAGAAGCTAGATCTGCCTTGGCGCATGACGGTGATGCGCACTTGCCAAGATTTAGTGTTATTAGAAAAAGTGCGTGCTTTAATGCAGCAATTTACTTATGCCAGCTGCGGTTTATTTGGTCGCGAAACCGAATCGAACAAAGCGGGTTTATTGATTTTACGCGCTGCGCACGAAACCGCGCCAGACCTAGCGCTGATAGAAAAAATTGACACCATTTTAGGCATGACAGAAGAATCGCCGTGCCTTAATTACAACGATGCCAAACGCGGCATTAGCAAACGTATTTTGGTAGAAAATAACGCGATTAACGGCAAGCCGGAAGTCACCGGCGTGCGTTTAATGGGCGAAACACTCGCCACAGAATGGTTAAAAGAAGTGATGACGACAGGCCAATTTACCGATGAACTAAGGCGCTGGGCACTCGCGCCATTATCTGCGCCGCCTACGGGCCAAATGGGACGTGGGAAAATTGTGTGTAATTGCCTAGATATTTCGCAAAACGAGATTATTGAAAACATCGAGCTGGGTGCAGATTTAATTACCCTGCAAAACAAGCTGAAATGCGGTACAGAATGTGGTTCTTGTGTGCCAGAGCTAAAACGGCTGGTGCAGACGCACGCAATCATTTTTTCGTAACTCAATTAGCATAACCAATTTTTATTGAAAGGCCGCCGTTGGCCGATTGAGAACATCTTTTTTATGACATATCCGCTACATTGTCCCAGTAGTAAAGTCTTTATTCACGTCTATTATGGTGAGGAGTGAATTTGATCGTTGGTTGGTGACCAAACACGCCACAATAATGACACAATGTCAGAAATGACAAAGGGTCAGCTTAAACTAACCCATTGATTTATATGGCGCAGCCGAGATGATGAATCTGGGTACTGGATTGAGGTGTTTCCAATATTATAAATGGCAGTAATCGGCCAAAAGCGGTCAGTCATCTCTGATGTTAATTTCCTATAAACAAAGAACTTCAATTACAATTAATTTAATAATGCTACTCCTCAAATTAACTGTTAAGGTGTTATGAAGCTAAATCCCCAGTACATCATTTATTTGGTTGGTATTTCCCTACTTGGGCTTTTCTATGAACCAGTTAAGACTACACTTGGGGGGAGGTATTTATTCCTATTTTCCGTTATCGCCTATTTATTTGCATTACGTTTTCTAGGTGCTTTGGTGGCTAAGTTGACTGTGCGTAATAGGCCAAAGCAATGACATCTAACCAATCAATCAAGTGTTATATATGTTTCGTTGTTACTACATTTCTACTTTTAGTCACTTTATCAGCCTCGGCAGATGTTGTATGGCCTGCTCTGTTCCTTGAAATAAGGCTTTTTTCATGGTGGG
>JANYGD010000015.1 GCA_025359405.1 Methylotenera sp.
TATCAGGAGACGCTATGAGCTATTCCTTTACCGAAAAAAAACGCATTCGTAAAAGCTTTGCAAAACGCGAAAGTGTGCAAGAAGTACCTTACTTGCTCGCGATGCAGTTGGAGTCTTACAAAGCATTTTTACAAGCAGAAATTCCAGCAGACAAGCGCACTCCAGATGGTTTGGAGTCGACTTTTAGCTCAGTATTCCCTATTGTTAGTCACTCTGGCAATGCCCGTTTAGACTATGTTAGTTATCAACTAGGCAATGAGCCATTTGATGTGAAAGAGTGCCAACAACGTGGCCTAACTTTTGCTGCGCCGCTGCGCGTGAAAGTGCGTTTAACCATCATGGATAAAGAGGCTTCAAAGCCCACCGTGAAAGAAGTAAAAGAGCAAGAAGTGTACATGGGTGAATTACCACTGATGACCGAAAATGGCTCGTTTGTGATTAACGGTACTGAGCGCGTGATTGTTTCACAATTGCATCGTAGCCCAGGCGTGTTCTTTGAGCACGATCGAGGTAAAACGCACTCATCAGGTAAATTGTTGTTCTCAGCGCGTATTATTCCTTACCGTGGCTCATGGTTAGATTTTGAGTTTGATCCGAAAGATTATTTGTATTTCCGTGTTGACCGTCGCCGCAAAATGCCAGTGACGATTTTGTTGAAAGCCTTAGGTTATACGCCAGAGCAAATTTTAGAAACATTCAACGATACTGATACTTTCCATATTGGCCCAAAAGGCGTGGAATTTGAATTGGTAGCAGATCGTCTGCGTGGCGAAATGGCCAAATTTGATATTGCCGACAAAGCTGGTAACGTGTTGGTGGCTAAAGATAAGCGCATCACTGTCAAGCATATTCGTGATATTGAAAAAGCAAGCGTAAAAAAGATAACAGTCCCGACTGATTTCATTATGGGTCGCGCGCTAGCGAACAATATTATCGACAAAGAAACAGGCGAAATCGTAGCGAGTGCTAACGATGAAATTACTGAAACTTTAATCGAAAAATTAATTGCAGCAAAAATTACGCAAATTAATACGCTTTACACTAACGATTTAGACCATGGCGATTTTATTTCGCAAACGCTACGTATTGATGAAATCCCAGATCAATACAGCGCCAAAGTTGCTATTTACCGCATGATGCGTCCAGGCGAGCCACCAACAGAAGATGCCGTAGAAGCCTTATTCCACGGCCTGTTCTTTAATGAAGATCGCTACGATTTATCAGTTGTTGGTCGTATGAAATTCAATCGTCGTGCGTACCCAAACAAGCAAGAAGAACGCAGTGCCAATTGGATGCGCAAGTTCTATGAGCGCGTAGGCTCACAAATTGATCAAGGTGCAAATGTTTTATCGAACGATGACATTTTGTCTGTTATTGGTGTTTTATTAGAGTTGCGCAATGGTCGCGGTGAAATTGATGATATTGATCACTTGGGTAATCGCCGTATTCGCTCAGTCGGCGAATTGGCCGAGAACCAATTCCGCGCTGGTTTGGTGCGTGTAGAGCGAGCAGTGAAAGAACGTTTAAGCCAGGCGGAATCTGATAACTTGATGCCGCATGATTTAATCAATGCAAAACCAGTTTCTAGCGCGATTCGTGAATTTTTTGGCTCGAGTCAACTCTCACAATTTATGGATCAAACCAATCCATTGTCAGAAATTACGCACAAACGTCGCATTTCTGCATTAGGCCCAGGCGGCTTAACGCGCGAGCGTGCAGGCTTTGAGGTGCGCGATGTGCACTCAACGCATTATGGTCGTGTGTGCCCAATTGAGACGCCCGAAGGCCCAAACATTGGCCTGATTAATTCTTTGGCATTGTTTGCACGTACTAATCAATATGGTTTCTTAGAAACACCTTATCGCCGTGTTGAAGGCAATAAAGTATCAGATACCATTGATTATTTGTCTGCGATTGAAGAAAGCCAATTCATGATTGCGCAGGCAAACACGGAGTTGGATACCAAAGGCCTGTTTAAAGAAGACTTAATTTCTTCACGTTATCACAACGAATTTACCATGACGCAGCCTGAACGCGTGCAATATATGGACGTAGCACCAAGTCAAATTGTGTCGGTTGCAGCTTCGCTCATTCCTTTCTTGGAACACGATGACGCCAATCGCGCACTGATGGGTGCCAACATGCAGCGTCAAGCGGTGCCATGCTTACGTGCAGAAAAAGCCGTGGTAGGTACAGGTATTGAGCGTACAGTAGCAATTGACTCAGGCACTACGGTGCAAGCGCGTCGTGGTGGCATTGTAGATTACGTGGATTCTGGCCGCATCGTGATTCGTGTGAATGATGATGAAGCCAAAGCCGGCGAAGTGGGTGTGGATATTTATAATTTAACTAAATACACACGTTCAAACCAAAATACTAATATCAACCAACGTCCATTGGTTAAGGTGGGCGATAGCCTGTTGCGTGGTGATATTATTGCCGATGGCGCATCAACCGATATGGGCGAGTTAGCTTTAGGTCAAAACATGTTGGTTGGCTTTATGCCTTGGAACGGCTATAACTACGAGGATTCGATTCTTATATCCGAGCGCGTAGTTGGCGATGACCGCTACACTTCGATTCACATTGAAGAGCTTTCAGTGGTTGCACGTGACACCAAATTAGGCGCCGAAGAAATCACGCAAGATATTTCAAACTTGAGTGAGCGCATGATTGGTCGTTTGGATGAATCAGGCATTATCTACATTGGCGCAGAGGTTGAAGCGGGCGATGTGTTGGTGGGTAAAGTGACGCCAAAAGGCGAAACACAACTCACGCCAGAAGAAAAATTGCTGCGTGCGATTTTTGGTGAAAAAGCTTCAGATGTAAAAGATACTTCATTGCGTGTGCCATCAGGCATGAGTGGTACTGTGATTGATGTTCAAGTGTTTACGCGTGAAGGTATCGATCGTGATTCACGTGCACAGCAAATCATAGACGACCAATTGGCGCATTACAAGCACGACTTGGCTGACCAAATGCGTATTGTAGAAGACGATGCGTTTGGGCGTATTCGCCGTTTGCTTGAAGGCAAAGCTGCGACTGGTGGTCCTAACAAGTTGAAAAAAGGCGACAAACTGACTGCTGAATATCTAGACTCAGTAGGCCGTTACGATTGGTTTGATATTCGTTTATCTGACGAAGAAGCGGCACGCCAATTGGAGCAATTAAAAGACAGTCTTGCTCAAGCTCGCGTTACCTTTGATAGCCGTTTTGACGAGAAAAAACGTAAATTGACGCAAGGTGACGAATTGCCTCCAGGCGTACAAAAAATGGTTAAAGTGTATTTGGCTGTGAAACGTCGCATTCAACCTGGTGACAAAATGGCTGGCCGTCACGGTAACAAAGGCGTGATTTCAAAAATCGTGCCGGTGGAGGATATGCCGCACATGGCAGACGGTACGCCAATGGACATCGTGTTGAATCCGCTAGGCGTGCCATCACGGATGAATATTGGTCAAATTTTAGAAGTGCATTTAGGTTGGGCGGCCAAAGGACTTGGTTTGCGTATTCAAGAAATGCTTGAATCGGAAGTAAAAGTGGCTGAAATTCGCAAATTCTTGGAGCAAATTTACAACGATAGCACTGGCAAAAAAGAAGATATAAAATCTTACACCGATAGCGAAATATTAGAGCTTGCAAGCAACTTGCAACATGGCGTACCGTTTGCGACACCAGTGTTTGATGGCGCGGCAGAATCCGATATTAAAGCTATGCTTGATTTGGCCTTCCCAGATAACGATGCGCGCACAAAACAACTGCAATTCTCTGCTGGTAAAACACAAGTGAAATTGTTTGATGGTCGCACTGGTGAAGCGTTTGAGCGCCCTGTGACTGTGGGTTATATGCATGTATTGAAATTGCATCACTTGGTGGATGACAAAATGCACGCGCGTTCGACAGGCCCGTATTCATTGGTTACACAGCAGCCATTGGGCGGTAAAGCGCAATTCGGTGGTCAACGCTTTGGTGAGATGGAGGTTTGGGCGCTTGAAGCTTATGGCGCTTCTTATACCTTGCAAGAGATGCTTACGGTGAAATCGGATGACGTGAACGGCCGTACCAAAGTGTACGAAAATATTGTTAAAGGCGAACACAAAATCGATGCTGGCATGCCAGAGTCATTTAACGTGTTGGTGAAAGAAATTCGTTCACTTGCTATCGATATCGACCTAGACAGAAACTAATTAGGAGAGAATTCACATGAAAGCTCTATTAGATTTATTTAAACAGGTAACCAAAGAAGAAGAGTTTGATGCGATTAAAATCGCGCTGGCTTCACCTGAAAAAATCCGTTCATGGTCGTATGGCGAAGTAAAAAAACCAGAAACCATTAACTATCGTACTTTCAAGCCAGAGCGTGATGGTTTGTTCTGCTCAAAAATCTTTGGTCCGATAAAAGATTACGAGTGCTTGTGCGGCAAATATAAACGTCTTAAACATCGCGGCGTGATTTGCGAAAAATGCGGTGTTGAAGTGACGCTTTCTAAAGTGCGTCGTGAGCGTATGGGTCATATCGACCTAGCCTCGCCAGTTGCGCACATTTGGTTCTTGAAAAGCTTACCAAGCCGCCTAGGCATGGTGCTAGATATAGCCTTGCGTGATATTGAACGTGTGTTGTATTTTGAAGCATTTATCGTAGTAGATCCAGGCATGACGCCACTTACGCGTGGTCAATTGCTTACAGAAGACGATTATTTAGCCAAAGTAGAAGAATACGGTGACGAATTCAATGCGGTGATGGGTGCGGAAGCGGTGCGTGAACTACTACGTACCATGAACATCCACAACGAAATTGAAACCTTGCGTCGTGATTTAGGTGAAACAGGTTCTGAAGCAAAAATCAAAAAAATCGCTAAAAGATTAAAAGTATTAGAAGCGTTCCAAAAATCTGGTATCAAACCAGAGTGGATGATTCTTGAAATATTGCCAGTATTGCCACCAGAATTAAGACCTTTAGTTCCGTTGGATGGCGGTCGCTTTGCGACTTCTGACTTGAACGATTTGTATCGTCGCGTGATTAACCGTAACAATCGTCTGAAAAGATTGTTGGAGCTAAAAGCGCCAGAAATCATCGTACGTAACGAAAAACGCATGTTGCAAGAAGCCGTGGATTCGCTGTTAGACAATGGTCGTCGTGGTAAAGTGATGACAGGCGCGAATAAGCGTCCATTGAAATCACTTGCTGATATGATTAAAGGTAAAGGCGGTCGTTTCCGTCA
>JANYGD010000060.1 GCA_025359405.1 Methylotenera sp.
AGTAAATGCGCGTTCAACTTCGGCCTCAGTGCGTTGTAATATACTCACAATCCATCTGTCTGCTTGCGAGAATTTGCGCCCGCCTTCACCACAACTTGCTGCATCAAAGCCGTTGTCTTGACCTTCTGTGTTCATCAACACAAAACGCGTGGCGTTCCACAATTTATTGCAGAAGTTTCGGTAGCCATCGCAACGTTGCAAATCAAACTTAATGTCGCGCCCAGGTGAGGCAAGTGCCGCAAATGTAAAACGCAAAGCATCCGTGCCATAAGCGGCAATCCCTTCGGGGAACTCTTTACGCGTGCGTTTTTCAATCTGCTCGGCTTGTTTCGGGTTCATCAAACCAGTCGTTCGTTTTGCAATTAACTCATTAAGTGAAATACCGTCAATCAAATCAATCGGGTCAAGCACGTTGCCTTTAGATTTACTCATCTTTTGGCCTTCAGCATCGCGAATCAGACCGTGCACGTATACATGCTTAAACGGAATTTTGCCAGTGATGTGCGTAGTCATCATTACCATACGCGCCACCCAGAAGAAAATAATGTCGAAACCAGTGACCAGCACGCTAGAAGGCAGATACTGCTGCAAGGCAACATTGGCGGGGTCTTTGGCCTCATCGCCCGTCCAATCCAAAGTAGAGAACGGCCACAACGCGGAGGAGTACCAGGTGTCGAGTACGTCGTCATCGCGCTTCAAATTACCTGTATAACCTTCTTTAGCCGCCAATGCTTTGACTTCGGCTTCATCATGCGCAACATATATTTGACCTTGTTCGCCATACCAAGCCGGGATTTGATGCCCCCACCATAATTGGCGCGAGATACACCAATCTTGAATATTATTCAGCCATTGGTTGTAAGTATTCACCCAGTTTTCCGGGTAGAACTTTATTTCTCCGTTAGCCACAACATCCAGCGCTTTTTGCGTAATCGATTTGCCATCGGCAGCAGGCTTGCTCATCGCCACAAACCATTGATCGGTGAGCATTGGCTCAATGACTACGCTGGTACGGTCACCGCGCGGTACTTTGAGTTTATGTTTTTCTGTTTTTACTAAATAACCCTGAGTTTCTAAATCAACAACGATTTGTTTACGAGCTTCAAAACGGTCTAAACCCTGATAATTTTTTGGAATTAGATTAACCGTCGCCTTACCAGCAACTTCTGAATCAGCAAAAGTTAATCCTCGATCTGTTTCCGCCGAGTGACCCCAAGAAAAATCATCAAAACTAGAATCCTTAACTCTGCCATCAAGTGTCAATATTGAAATTGGACGCAAGTTATGACGCTGCCCAACCGCATAGTCGTTAAAGTCATGCGCCGGTGTCACTTTAACCACGCCCGTACCGAATTCTTTATCTACATAATCATCGGCAATAATCGGAATTTCGCGGTTGCACAATGGCAACTTTACGTTTTGACCAATCAAATGCGCATAGCGCTCATCTTCAGGATGCACCATCACCGCCACGTCACCCAGCATGGTTTCTGGGCGGGTGGTTGCTACAGTTAGATGCGTCAAACCCTTTACATTGTCTGGCTTGGATAGTGGATAGTTGATGTGCCACATGAAACCATCTTCTTCTTCCTGCACCACTTCTAAATCTGAAACGGCGGTACCTAATTTCACATCCCAATTCACCAAACGTTTACCACGGTAAATCAGGTCTTCGTTATACAAGCGCACAAAGGTCTCGGTAACAGTTTTGCTTAAACCTTCATCCATCGTGAAGCGCTCACGACTCCAGTCGGGTGAAGTGCCTAAACGGCGCATCTGTTTGGTAATGGTATTACCTGAGTATTCTTTCCATTCCCACACTTTTTCGAGAAATTTCTCGCGACCAAGCTCATGACGTGACACGTCTTGCGCATCTAATTGGCGCTCGACGACTATCTGCGTGGCGATACCCGCATGATCGGTGCCTGGCTGCCATAGCGTGTTGTCACCACGCATGCGGTGGTAACGCGTCAGTGCATCCATGAGGGTTTGGTTAAAGCCATGCCCCATGTGCAGTGTGCCTGTGACGTTTGGTGGCGGCAATAAAATGCAGAAGTTTTCTTTTTTGGTGATGTCTAAACCGGCAGCGTAATAGCCTTTGCTTTCCCAAAATTCGTACCATTTGCTTTCTATGGTTTTGGGGTCAAACGATTTGGCTAGTTCTTTTGATGGTGTGTTTACTGTAATCATGGCCACTATTTTAACATAGGCTGACCATTCTCTTTTAGGTAGCTCTAAAGTAGTAAATTAGCAGCAAGCTCAAAATGCCTATATGTACCAACACCCAAGTTTTATAGTCATCACGCAATTGCTGAGGTGATTTGGCTGATATCAAAAATAAAGACTGATTGCTAGGCTTTGCAATAGTAAAACTGCTCCCGCCTTCAATTGTAAGGCTTGCTTGCATAGCTCGTTCCGCATTTACTTGCTTAATCGCATCCTGTCGTGCCAACTCCCATTCTTGCATATCAATTTTTCCATCCCGATTTTGATCGTAGCGATTTAGTAATTGCTGCGGGCGCGTTTTCCAATCTGCTAGTTTTTCTCCCAGATCGCGATTAAACGATGCTTCATCAAACACGTCTTTTCGTGTATCAAGCTGGCCAATCACGTAAACTGATTTATCTGCGGGCAAAAATTCCTCTACATAACGATGATCATTTTTGCGCCAGGTGCGTGCCTCAAAATAGACCACCTCTGCCCCTTTTGGATTTACCGTGCATTGCGCAGTGTCGTCGTCTAAAGTAAACGTTAATTGGCTTTCGCTATAATCTAAAAGCCTTGAATTTAATAGCTTATCGGCCAAATCATCAGATTCTTCGTCACTTTCTCGATTGGCATAAACCCATGCGCGATACCACACGCAAGGAATGCTTTGATAAGGTGTTTTGATTGGTTTTTCGGTTTTGGCAATGCCATAAAGTTCTACATAACCCTGTGCGGCGGCAACTATGGTAGAAATTGGCGCTTCGGAAATTTTAAGTAAACGTCGATAATTGAGTATGCAGGCAAAAAAACTCATTGCAATTGTGCCAAGCAATAATAATCGCCAAGTTTCGTTAGCATTGCTACTTAAGCGCATTAAGTAAGCAACATAAAAAATGGCGCCAATCAACCCCAGCACGGCCAAATTTACACCGTGACCTTTTAATCGTTGCGGCATTTAAAACTAAAACTTAACTTTAAGAATTAAAACGCGCACTTACGTCCACGTCTTGTAATTCTGCTGATGCAAATTTCAGCATATTTCTTTGTTCAAAACCAAATAGCGATGCCACAATCATATCGGGAAACTGTGTAATTCTTACGTTATTATTATTTACAGAGTCGTTATAAAATTCGCGACGATCGGCTATTTGATTTTCCAGTCCAGTAATGCGCTGCTGTAAATTTAAAAAGGTTTGATCGGCTTTTAAATCGGGGTAGTTTTCTGCCACTGCAAATAACCCGCCCAAACTAGTTGCGAGTGTTGACTCGGCTTTACTCAAACCAGTTAAATCTTGCGTTTGACGCGCGGCGTCAACACCCATTCGCGCTTGCGTCACTTTTTCTAGCGTTTGCGACTCATGCACCATATACACTTTGCAAGTATCAATCAGTTTGGGTAGCTCATCATTGCGCTGCTTTAGCAACACATCAATATTGGCCCAAGCCTTTTCAACATTGTTTTTAACGCTTACCAAACTGTTATAAGTAATAATGAAATAAATCACAATTACTG
>JANYGD010000081.1 GCA_025359405.1 Methylotenera sp.
CCCAAATCAGCTCGCCAAAAGCACCTCCGATAATGCCGAAAAAATGATTGATTGGGTGTTTGAAGGTGAGCTGCAACATCACTGGCAATTTAAAGAAATCGATAATAAACAAGGCACTGACGCCATTTTTCTAGCCTTTAGCCCTGATTATCTGGGTGACCGCGTACTACCGTTTATCGTTGGCCTGCAAACCATGCTGGCTAAGGCGCATGGCAACAAAACCGATTTTTATTTAACCGATAATATCGACCCGCAAAACATCTACAACGTCGCGCGTAATTTAGAAATTGCCGCCTGGAAGCTCTCTACAGCGCGCGATGCCGATGGCAATTTGTATTTACTCACCAATGAAATTAACGACAAAGACCGCAATCTGTCATTTGAACGAGAATTTGGCAAAATGATAGGCCGCACCGATTTATACGCCATTGCATTAGCAGAAAAATCGCAACGCTTAATTTCACGCGTCATGCAAAGCCTCGCTACAGCAGTATTTTTGCCATTTTAACTTACTGTCATCAGGAGCACTTCACTGCCAGCTCCAGCTGTCTTTTCAAATCTTTTGCCGCAAGCGCATAACCGCCATCGCTACCATCCACAAAATGCATATGATTGCCACTAAACGATTGCACTATGCACGTTATTAAAGCTTCTCGCGATTTATGCATGCCATACGCCAGCTTGCCTGCTTGATATTCTGCATCAAGAAAATTTTGCAGCGCTGTTGCTTGAGCCTCACTACCATCCATCACCATGCGCAGCATGCCATCAAATTTGCGGAAGTCTGAATTTTCCACCAACTCGTCTCGATAAGCACTCCACTTTGTGGTTTCAGTATCCATATTACGTGCAAACAAAATCATGCCTGCAAAATTTTGAAACAGCATTTTAGCTAGATACGAGATGCGTTTCCATAAAATGAACTGACTAGTGCGCACTCGCCACTCATGCATTAATAGGCGAGGGTTAAACGTTAGCCGCATGGCCTGCGCTTGCAAAGGATGATATTGCACAACATCACCGTAAATAGTTTGAATTTTTCCAAGCACAAGCTGATAAGTGGCCAAATTAGTTTCTGCATCAGCTGAGGTAGCACACACTAACAATGCTAACTTATGGCCATTAAAGCTTGGTATACCTTGCCAGCGACATTCAAAACCTTCGAAGTTTGCTTCCGCTATACCATCTAGTTCTCTAACCCGTCGCACACCAATTGCATCAATAGTTTTTACTCGGCGCTCTGCTTCCTCCCAGCCACGGCCAGAAAATACAGGCTGAGTGACATGTGAGGATAATTTAAGCTTTCCTAACCTAACCCAAAAACCCTTATTTACTAAATCTGACACCCGTACAAAGCCTATCCTAAGGTTTAAACCAAAGCTTTCACGTGATAACTTTTGCGCACCACGCAGTGCAACTTCCACACGGCTCAGCATTACATCTGGAACTGCAAAGGTTGCCCCATCACCACCGAATAAAAAGGGTAAATCTATATTGCGATCAACATTCACCACCGCCGCAATACAGGCCACACCGACCGTATTCACCGTTTTGTAAGCACCCGCTTCTATGGCTTTGGTAGAGCCTATCACATCAGCAATCACTATCCACCAATCGTGCGGGACGTCAGCATGGGTGAGGCTTCGCGTTGCCTCTTCAAATGAATTGATGGCTGGTAGATGCCGATAAAAATCAGACGTTACATTATTTGGAATTTGGCTTTTTAAAGTCATCATTAATTATAATAAATTTTAGTTGTAAAAAGGCGAATGCATTTTGCATCGTCATTCTGAGAGATTTATTCGTTAATCAAACGACGATGGCTTTCGTATGGTTTTGACTTTAATCCCCTTGCCGCGCCTTCGGCTTGAGCGGCAGATGGAAAAGCGGCGAGGACTGTTTGAGCGCTGAAAGCGCGAGTTCCGCAGCCGCCCAGATGCGGCGCTAAGACCGAAGGAAACAAGCGGCACGGGGTGTCATTTGCTTTGGTTACTTTCCTTTGGACAAGCAAAGGAAAGTAACTTGCATGTCGCGCGAAAGCGACCATCAACATTGCGTCTTCAGCTGCTAAAGATTAATATGCAATCAACAACGACCTAATAACTGAATTGCACACTTATGGCATTACCAGACATACAGGAAATCGTAGAAAAACTCGCCAATAAGGCTCAGGAAGATGAGAAGG
>JANYGD010000087.1 GCA_025359405.1 Methylotenera sp.
GCTCAACGCCATCTACACGTTGACTTGGCACGTCCACCATCATCAAAAAATCGCCGTTTTCAATCGCCTCGGCGAATTGTTTCAGGCGTCGGTTCCCAATACTGCTACCAACCATGCTGAAAACCCAAGCGCCAAAGCCAACACCCATTATGGCACTCAGCAAAACCATGCTGCCATCGAGATGCAAACTGCTGGAGTAAGTGGCGGCTAAGCCAAACACAATCCCCACCAGCCCGCCAATCGCCACACCTTGAGCCAACGCGGGAATAAAATCACTTTTTTGTAAAAAACTGGCTTCTGGCAGATTGTCTAAGGGCGTGTTTCGCTTAGCTAAAACATGAATATGACTCTCGTTAACTCGCGCCAGTAATAGGTCGTCAACGATTTTTTTGGTTATTTCGATATTGGGGATTAAAAAATAAATGCGTTTCATGACAACTCCTCCTTTATAAACACCACAAGCACGGTCGCGTAGCACGCTACCAAATGGTGAGAGGCAGACCTTAATCAGCTAAGTCTCGCATCAGTTCCAGTCTCAGATGGCAAGCGTAAAACACCCACCCTACAGATAAGCTATTCCTGTATAGCTTTGACAGCTGGTTTGTTGATAAAGTTCTTTTCTTTACCTTTAAATTAGGGTTTCAGCGAGTATTGGTGTGCTAGAACGCATGGAAAAAAGTACGAAGATTTTAGCGATGCGCGAGAAGAGTTAATCACAATTCAAATTAGCCTAAATTATCACACAAACAAAAACAGCCCACAATTGCAGGCTGTTCTATATTGGCACATTAATCGTGGATTAAAATAATCTGATTAAGGTTATGCTAATAATTATGATGCATCAGATAAAGTAGCGTATTTTAATTCGCCATTAATGATGACAAAACGTGCATCTTGCATGCTGTTTTCTTTTTGCACAGCATCATGATAAACCCAAACTAAACCCACCCTAGCACCTGATGTATTCTTTAGCGTTTGTATTTCATCCGGCATGCCAAAGTTATAGCCCAGTTGATCCATTTTTGTTTTGGCCAACACTTCGTAAAACTTGGTTGATGACATGGTCTTGCCATTGCTGTTGTTAATTTTATTAAAACCAGCTGCATTTACTTGCAAAGTTGACGCAAATAAACCGCCAACCATTACGCTGCTGATAACAATGTTCTTGATGAATTTTTGATTCATAATTTTAAATCTCCTTTTGTAAAGAGATTGTATTTTAGGCTATCGATGTTGCAGATTAATGACCTGAATGTAACTGGAATGTAAGGTTTGGTAATATGATGATGAGTGTCGCATGGATATTGCCTTGTAGGGCATGTGTTTTAAACGAAGTTAACTTTAAATTATTTGCCCATTTTGAGTGATATGTGAGGCTGGTCGAGCGAACATAACATCCAGATTAGAAGAGTATTCATAAATAAAACCTACTAGTTCCAAGCGATCAATTGGAGGGGCATCAATAACTCTAAACACTGGCCCTCCGCTCAATCCGCCCAATTCTGGATTAAATTGCTCATTTTCATGAAAGGGCCAGTGTAAATTTGGCATATCGAGATGTAGCGTTATATTGCCAGCTGAAACAGCAGTGGTTGAAGATATAAATGACTGGAATGGAATCTCAGCAGTTGCTAATTTCTCTTCCCGTAAGTTTCCTGGATAGCCACCATATAGCACTGCATTACCTTCCAATAGCGGTTGTGTTGGCCAATTCACTGGATAGTGTATTGAGCCTCCTGTTGCTCCAATGAACACTTCAGAGAGGTCGAAGGTCGCTAGATCTAGTTTTTCGTCGTGTTGGATAAGGTACTTTTCTGGCTCAATTGTTGATCCACCAAATTGACATGCGAACCCCTGATAATCGGCTTTATTCTTAAGGTAACCTTGATAGACATGGTTGGCAGTTACACCGATTAGCCTCGTGCCCGTGTTCAGAAAGCAGATTGTTCCGTTAGCGACTATTCGATATTCACCATTAGCTTTATGACCATGCCACCAAAATGGTACGCAAAGACTCATAGCTAACTTCCTCATCTCTGGAAGATACCCAGCGCATTCCATGCGATTAAAAGCATCTTTGTGAGATTGATCCATGAATTTAACTAAGGCTAGCCAAAAAAATCTTTCGCTTTATCTACCCAGCTTTTGTTTTTCGGGCTGTGTTTGCCCGCATCGGCTTGCGTGCTGGTATCAAATTCACGCAATAATTTTTTCTGGTGCTCGGTGAGTTTTACCGGTGTTTCCACCACCACATGCACCATCAAATCGCCGTGGTCACTTTGGCGTAGCGGTTTAATACCTTTGCCTTTTAGCCTGAACACGCCGCCAGTTTGCGTCTCGGCAGGGATTTTCATTTTGGCAGAGCCGCCCAGCGTGGGCACTTCGATCTCCCCGCCTAAAGCAGCCGTTGTAAAGCTGATTGGCATTTCACAATGTAAGTTGCCGCCATCGCGTTGGAAAATTTCGTGTGCTTTTAGATGTATAACTACATATAAATCGCCCGTTGGGCCGCCATTGACGCCAGCTTCGCCTTCGCCAGTCAGGCGGATTCTGTCACCTTCATCTACACCAGCGGGAATTTTGACAGATAAAGTTTTGTTCTGTTTAACGCGCCCAGCCGCGTGACAAGTGGGGCAAGGGTCTTTCACCATTTTGCCTGTGCCGTGACATTTTGGGCAGGTTTGTTGTACCGAGAAAAATCCTTGTTGCATGCGTACTTGGCCGTGGCCAGCACAGGTTGTGCAGGTAACAGGTTGTGTACCAGGACGCGCGCCAGAGCCTTTACAGGTTTCGCAAGTGGCTTGCACGGGGATTCTAATCTTGGTTTCTGTACCTTTGGCTGCATCTTCTAGGCTAATTTCCATGTTGTAGCGCAAATCTGCTCCGCGATACACGTTGTTGCGTTGCCCGCCCGCGCGACCACCACCGAAAATATCGCCGAAAATATCACCAAACGCATCGCCAAAACCGGCGCCACCAAAGCCAGCACCTGCACCACCGCCCATGCTAGGGTCTACGCCCGCATGGCCGTATTGGTCGTAAGCAGCACGTTTTTGGACGTCAGTGAGCATTTCATAGGCTTCTTTTGCCTCTTTAAATTGTGCCTCTGATTTTGGATTATCTGGATTACGGTCAGGATGATGCTTCATCGCCAGTTTGCGATAAGATTTTTTTATTTCTTCTTCGGTGGCGTCTTTATTAACACCTAGAACTTCATAATAGTCTTTTTTTGCAGCCATTTTTTATCCAATTACTTTAGTGAAAATATTAAGTTAGGCATAGACAAAAGCCACGATGGTCGTGGCTTTTGTCTTGCGGGCTAATCTTTGTTGCTTTGCATTAGTCTTTTTTCACTTCTTCAAACTCAGCATCTACCACTTCTGCATCCACCGTTTTTTCGCCATCTGGGCTAGGCTGTGCATTTTGCGCGTTTTGCTCTGCCTGTTGCGCTGCATATACTTTTTCGCCCAGTTTTTGCGAAGCTTCCATCAACGTATTGGTTTTAGCTTCAATGGTTGCTTTATCGCCTTCTTTCAGCACGTCTTCTACATCTTTAATCGCCGTTTCAATCGCTTCTTTTTCAGCGGCATCCAACTTATCGCCATGTTCGGTGAGCGATTTCTTCACACTATGTACCATACCATCTGCGGCGTTACGTGCATCTACCAATTCACGTAATGCTTTATCTTCTTCTGCGTGAGTGGCTGCATCTTCTTCCATGCGTTTAATTTCTTCTTCACTCAGGCCGCTATTGGCTTTAATGGTGATTTTGTTCTCTTTGCCTGTAGCTTTATCTTTTGCGGAAACATGCAAAATACCGTTGGCATCAATGTCAAACGTCACTTCAATTTGCGGCATGCCACGTGGTGCAGGTGGAATATCGCTTAAGTTAAATTGACCAAGCGATTTATTGCCACTTGCCATTTCGCGTTCACCTTGCAACACTTGAATGGTCACCGCATTCTGGTTGTCATCAGCGGTTGAGAAAGTTTGCGCAGCCTTGGTTGGAATGGTGGTGTTTTTCTTGATGAGTTTGGTCATCACGCCGCCAAGCGTTTCAATGCCAAGTGACAATGGGGTTACATCAAGCAACAACACGTCTTTCACATCACCTTGTAGCACGCCACCTTGAATCGCCGCACCCACAGCCACCGCTTCGTCAGGGTTCACGTCTTTACGTGGCTCTTTACCAAAAATCTCTTTCACTTTCTCTTGCACTTTCGGCATACGGCTTTGACCACCGACCAAAATCACGTCGGTAATATCTTCAATTTTAACGCCCGCATCTTTAATCGCAGTTTTACAAGGCGCCATGGTGCGTTCGATTAAATCATCCACCAAACTTTCAAGTTTCGCACGGGTGATTTTTACCACCAAGTGTTTTGGGCCTGTAGCATCGGCTGTAATGTATGGCAAATTCACCTCAGTTTGTGTGGCGCCAGAAAGCTCAATTTTGGCTTTTTCTGCCGCTTCTTTTAAGCGTTGTTTGGCCAATAAATCGTTACGCAAATCCAAACCATTTTCTTTTTTGAATTCGTCGGCTAAAAAGTCGATGATACGATTATCAAAGTCTTCGCCACCAAGGAATGTATCGCCGTTGGTCGAAAGCACTTCAAATTGATGTTCACCATCAATGCTGGAGATTTCGATAATCGAAACGTCGAACGTACCGCCGCCTAAGTCGTACACGGCAATTTTGCGATCGCCTTCTTGTTTATCTAAACCAAATGCCAGCGCTGCCGCTGTTGGTTCGTTGATAATACGTTTAACGTCTAAACCTGCGATACGACCCGCGTCTTTAGTAGCTTGGCGTTGACTGTCGTTAAAGTAAGCAGGCACAGTAATCACCGCTTCCGTTACTTCCTCGCCCAAGTAATCTTCGGCAGTTTTTTTCATTTTGCGTAATACTTCAGCCGAGATTTGTGGTGGTGCCATTTTCACGCCACGCACTTCCACCCATGCATCGCCGTTATCGGCTTTTGCAATGGTGTAAGGCATGAGTTTAATGTCTTTTTGTACTTCTTTTTCTTCAAAACGACGCCCAATCAAACGTTTAACCGCGTATAGCGTGTTTTTTGGATTAGTCACCGCTTGGCGCTTGGCTGGTGCGCCCGCTAGAATTTCGCCATCTTCTTGATACGCGATAATCGAAGGTGTGGTGCGTGTGCCTTCCGCGTTTTCAATCACGCGTGGCTTGCCACCTTCCATCACTGCGACGCAAGAGTTTGTTGTTCCTAAATCAATACCAATAATTTTGCCCATGTTCTATTTCCTTATAATCTATCAGTTTCAAAACAGCTTGAAACGCTATGTGTAGTTTTAAAGTGGGGTATGTTTTTGCTATTTCAATAGCCTTACAAATTTTAAGGCTATTTTTTATTATTTTGCCACCATCACCAGCGCAGGCCTTAATACGCGGTCATTCAGCGTGTAGCCTTTTTGCAATACGCTAGTCACAGTGTTGGGTTCACCGCTGTTCTCTAGCATGCTAATGGCTTGATGTTTGTTTGGATCAAACTTTTCGCCAACTGGGTTTAATTCAACAATATTGAATTTTTCGAATACTGAGCTGAGCTGCTTAGCAGTCAGATCAACACCATTTTTGTAGCTTTCCACATCGGCATTGCCCACAGCCAGTGCAGCGTCTAGACTATCTTTCACGGCTAATAATTCACCACTAAATTTTTCTAGCGCAAATTTACGCGCTTTATCTATATCCTCAAAGGCGCGACGGCGAATATTCTCGCCTTCTGCTTTCGCGTAAAGTACACTCGCTTTGACTTCTTCCAGCGCCGCTTCTAATACAGCAATACGTTCTTCTGCGCTTGGTTCGGCGTTTACCTCAGGTTGAATATCTTGCCCTGTTTGTTCAGCTGGCTGGCCGTGGTGTTTATTTTTAGTCATAAAACTTCCTTAATTCTTTGAACATAACAAACTCAATGGGGATTATTTGTAAAATATCAAGCTGTAAAATGTACAAAATTTTTGTAATAATTCAATGCGCTGCGGTTTGGAGAATGAATTTTTATTCAGGGTGGTAATCTGGTGGTGGTTCTTGCTCGCGAATTTTATAGCGATCGTAACTCCATAAATATTGCGTAGGGCATTGTTGAATAATGCGTTCAATCTCCGCGTTCAGCAAGGCTGGTGTTGCGATGCCACCTGCTACAATTGGCTGAATATGGATGTTATAGCCGCGACCACAGCTTAAGCGCTCACCAAATGCCATCAACACTTGCGCACCTGATTTCTGCGCTAATTTTGAGGCCAGTGTCATGGTGTAAGCAGGGCGACCAAAAAAAGGCGCCCACTCACCTTCGCCCTCAAATGGTGCTTGATCTGGCAGCATACCAATCGCTTCACCACGTTTAAGCGCCTGCAGCAGCTGTTTTACGCCCGCGCTGTTGGCTGGCGCAAGCGTGATTTTCCCACGTTGTCGTCCAGCCGCTATAAGCGGCAGCAGCCATTGCTGGCGCGGTTGGCGGTAAAGCACTGTCATGGGGTAATGCGCGCCATAGTAAAACGAGGTAATCTCAAAACAACCTAAATGTGGGGTCAGAAAAATAATGCCTTTGCCCGATTGTAAAGCGGCTTCAACGTGCTGCCAACCATCTATGCCTTTTACCCAATTGAGCACATTAGCTTGTGGTTTAAACCAGATGGCGAAGGTTTCGAATAAGCCTTTGCCATTTTCAAGTGCGTTATCAGATAAAGTTTTTTTAAATTCAGCTGGTTTGCTGATTAAACCGCTTTGCATCAGGTTTTGTCGTGCGTGTTTATAAGATTTGCTATTGAATAGATTGCTGATAAATCCCAGCAATGCGCCAAGTCCATGCAGCAGTGACAAAGGTAGAAATTGCAACAATTTTAGGCAATGTACTAAGCAAAACTGTGCGAGTTGTTTTAAAGGATTCATATAATGATTTTAAATGTTTTAAGCTGAGCCAAAACGTCTTGTGGCGAAGTTTTAATGTCTTCACTCCCCAAGTTTGCATACCTATGCAGTTTACTACCGTATAAGCCAGTATGGTCCGGGTTGGTGTCGGTATAAATGCCGATTACAGGCTTGTTAAGCGCTACAGCTAAGTGTGCTAAGCCAGTATCGACGCCAATTATAGCCTGCGCTTTACAAATAATAATGGACAATGATTTAAGGTTTAGTTTTGGCAATACTATTGCTTGCTCTACTTGGCTCGCAATACGCTCGGCACGCAACTTTTCTGCATGGTTGCCCCAAGGCAAAACCAAAACTAGGCCTTGTGGTTGTATAGATTGACCTAGGGCTACCCAGTTTTCTTCTGCCCATAACTTAGAATCGCGGCTAGTGCCATGCAGTGCCATAATAAAGCGTGTTGGCAGCATGTTGACTGCATCCGCTACGGTTGCATCAGGCATATGAATGCCATAATAAAGCGTGTTTTCGTCAACCGCATAACCAAGCGAAGAGGCTGCAAGCAAGCGGTTGCGTACCACCGCTTGTAGCGTCCAAGAGACCACATAGCAACGGTGATAAAAAAAGCGTGCAATTGATTCGCGCGCAGAGGTTTTATCATAACCACACTTATTAGGACTATTGCTTAAATAAGTAATTAAGCCGCTTTTCAATAAGCCCTGCGAGTCAATCACTACATCATATGTTTGCGATTGTAGTTGCCGTTTAAAAGCAAACATTTCACACCATGTTTGCTTAGAAAAAAGCGTTTTGCGCCAGCGTCGAGTTGCTAATGGAATAATACTATTAATCCCACCATGCATAGCGAGAACATCAACAAAACTCTCATCTACCACCCAATCAATTAGCGCGTTTGGGAACTGTTTTTTGATGTCTGAAACAATGGGTAAATTGTGCACAACATCACCCAAGGAGGTGGTTTTGATAATTAGAATACGCATGATGAAAGTAAGGTACTTACTGCAAGAATTATTTGACTAAACATTTAGTGAGCTTGCGTTTAAGTTGTTTTGTAATTTTAAAAATACAGCTTCAGGTTTAATGCTGCCCATGCAAGAGTTTGCTTGCTTACAGTAATTTAAATGAGAAAACTTCGAATAGCAGACACAGTGGCTTGCTAGTATTTTTTGATTGGATTTATAGATTGGCGCGGCTTGGCTTAGTGAGTTGCCAACAGCAAATATACCCAATACTGGTACACCCAAACCCGCAGCAAAGTGCAATGGTCCAGTATCACCAGCAATCACCAGTCTAGCAATCTTTAGCACGTTTAAAAATAAATTTAGATCAGTGATAGGCGGTAAGGTGATGGCTTCAGGTGCTAATGCTTTAAAGTCATCGAGTAACTTTCGTTCACGTTCGTTAGTGCCAGAAGAAAAAACCAGCAACAACCCCGCTTGCAGCGCAAGTGAATATAGTGTTTTCCAATGTGTAATAGGCCAATCTTTTTTAACTTGGGATGTCGCAATATGGCAGATAATAGCACCTTGAGGCAGTATTTCTGTAGCTACATCAGCAAAATTTGGGTTGCATGCGATTTCGAGGCCCAAGAATCTAGGCTTAGAGATCCCCCAAGCTGATAATAGTTTAAAATGCAACTCAAGTAGAGGTACTTCGCAGTTCTCATACAGTACGGTTTGTGTGTAACAAATTTTTTGTATAAGCTTGGGTTGTTTTCTTTCAATAGGGCCTAATCTTGTACGCGCGCCACAAAGCAGGCTTAGTAATGCACCACGGTCATTGCCACCAAAATCAACACATTTTTCGAACTTTTCCTTGCGTAGTATTTTGATAAACGGTAATGACTGAGATATTTTGGTTTTTCCACGCGTGCGAGGCATGGCCCAGACTTTAGTAATCCAAGACAAATTTTCTAACAAAGGTGCAATTTCAGCGGCCACTAAAACGTGTAATTCAATGTTGGGAATTTGCGTTTTTAATGCCTTTAATGCCGGAGTTAAAATGACCGCATCACCCATGTATTTAAATTGAATCGCTAGAATTTTCATTGACTTCAAGGGGTCTACAGCTCCATGATAATCCGATGTGTAACTTTTATCACCCATTCAGCTTTTTTAGTTAAAAAATACAGCTGTAAGTATTTGCAGTAATTATGCGTCTTGTGGGAGTTTTATTTTTAAACATGCATTAAATAATTTTACGTTTCATTTTACTTAACCATAGAGCAACTCTAAACAGGAAGGTATTATTGGGACTTTCTAGTGAGCCGGTCCAGCCTTGTCCTCTGCGCAAATAATGTTTCACAAACACATTCGAACTAATGCCCCATTTATGTAAAAACTGATGACGGCCATTTTTTTTAAAAGTCAGTTTTCCTGTAGATTTAGACATAAAGTGATACACCCGACTTTTACCTATGCCTTTAAAGTCGCGCACACCAAACTGCCAAAGTTTCATTGAAAAATCAGGATCAGAATACATACCAGGTGAAAACTCTGTGCTGTAACCACCGACCAAATCCCAAAGTGCTATTGGAAGCACGTTTGGCGGCCAAGTGGCGCCATTCCAATCTGCTTTTTGTATTGTTGCGAAATTTGCTAATAATGCGGGTTCATTAAAGTTATCAGGATTGCCACCGTAATCGAATGGCGCAATCGCACAGTCGTTACCAGTTGCTCGTGGTTCTATCATGGTGCTTGATAAGAAAAAATAAGCAGAGGTCTGTTTTTTTATTTCTTCATACAGCCAAAAATCCCAATCGGGGCAAGCATACATATCATCATTAAAATACACCAGAAAATCACTCTTTGCTAATGTTCGCGCTAAATTCAAGGCATAACATATGCCGATATTTTCAGTGGAATGCGTAAAATCCAGCGCTTGCTCTTTAGCCCACCCTAATGAGCCGTCAGAGCCTTCATTCAGATGCACAATAATTTGATGCTGGTAGCGAGAGTTTTTTTTAAGGCTATCTATACAAATTTTTAGAAGCGCTAAATTATTCCAGCTTGGAATAATAATTGAAAATAGCGCATTCTCGGCGGCCGCTGTTTTCGGATGTTTGCTTATAATAGGGGCAATTGAAAGAAAAGTAGATTGCATTAATTTAAGGGTTTTTTTTAGTTAAAAAATACAGCTGTAAGTATTTGTAGTAAGTGGTTTCTGCATTATTAATTGCTAACATAAGCCCTTGCGCACCATCCAAAAAGCCTAGCCGAACAATATAAGTGCGAATGAATGCCCAGAGCCCATGCCCAATAGCACCCAGCAGGCTGGTGCGCTTGTTTTTCGCATGCAACGCAGCTGCGCCTAAGATGGCATAACGCTGCATTTTATCTAACACTTCGGCTAAGTTTTTGTAGCTAAGGTGCAATAAAGAGTTGGAAAGGTAACCAGCGGGCGCGCTAAATATAAGGCTTTCATGCACGACGCTGTTGCTAAATTGCGTGCTGCCATGCTTAAAAAGGCGGGCTACATAATCTGGCCGCCAGCCTGAGTGTTGAATAAATCGACCACAAAAACTTGAGAGCCTTGGCATAAAGTAAACATCAAACTGTGGCGCTTGTAGGGTTTGAGTAATTTCGTTTTTCAGTGCTTCATCTATTCGCTCGTCAGCATCAATTGAAAGTACCCATTCTTTTGTGGCATAAGCTAAAGCGCGGTTTTTTTGTATTCCAAAACCTTGCCAATCGGGTGAAGAATAGACATGCTGTGTGAATTCACGCGCAATGTTAAGCGTGCCATCCGTACTGCCAGAATCTAGCACAATAATTTCATCTGCCCATGCGACGGAAGCCAGACAATCACGGATATCATGTGCTTCATTTTTGGTGATAATGATGATGGATATTTTATTGATCATGATTAATTTTTTTAATTGGCTGATAAGCACTTAATAGAATTCCAGCTAATACACAATAAAATTTACCTTCGCTTGCGTCAAGCAAAAGAGAGTTAAATAACGAGCCTACAAATATTGTTATTATCAGCCCTTTCATAGCGCGGACGTGCTGTGAATTTTCTAATCGATAAGCGCTACGCCAATGTGTAACCCAAAACACAAGCAGGACGATTAGTCCAAAAAGCCCCAATTCTTGAGTGGTAAGCAGAAATTGGTTATGCGGGTTCGGAACTCGCGCTAGCGAGTTTTTTTCATGTTCAGCGAGAATGCGGTATTCATTTTCTTGACTACCAGTCCCTCCGCCAAATAGCGGATGTTGCTTAATTAATTTAAGTGTATTCGTGTACATTTCAACACGCTGACCTGCTGATGTTTGATTGCCATTGGACTGATGGTTTGCAATTTCTTGTTTAATGTCAGTGAGACGTGAATGTGGAAAGTTAGGAATGGTTTGGTGTAGCAGTAATCCTAGCAATGTTAAACCAAACCAGTAAGCCAATGATTTAAATCCCCATTTTTCATAAGTGAACCAAGCCAACAAGGCTATCATCGTTACTTGGCCTGTACGACCATCTACTAAAAATAGAATATTCAAACCAGCCAAAATACTCAAAATTATCCAAATCCATCTGATTTGGCCAACAGAAATTAATGCACGATGCAGCATTAAAAACATTGCAAAAGACATAAAAATATTATGAGCTATTCTGCCTTTAAACACGTAGTAACCTTGGCTCATATCATCGTGATGTGGAGCTACCCCCAGCCACATCAAGTAAGAAATGATTAATATGACTATCATGCCAAATAAAAAGGCATTGAGGGCATAGCTTCTATACCTTTCTGAATGCATCACACTAATTATTAACGGAATAAACAGTAGCTTGTCGTATTTCATTAAAAATAACAGGCGCATATTCCAAGAGGCGCTTGAGTAGAGTGTGCCTATAGCGTATAAAACAAATAAAGCGATTGAGATAAGCGCTGCTGGGTTGTTGCTGATTCGATTAATTTTTTCTTTGTAATTTGCGGACAGCGCCCAAAAGATCACAAAAAGCCCAGTTGCCACGCTCATAAAAGCAGTAGGTAAGACAATGCTAAGACTTGCAAAAACAATCAGCCAGAGTGTGGCTGCTTGAGTAAAGGTGAAATATTTGCTTAGCATTAAGTTTGTTGGCTAGCTATTTGATTAGTCGATAGTGTTTTTTAGTCAGTTCGCAGTTCAACATGCGCTCTAATTTCATCGCCCATCGGTGTTTCTTTTCTCGTTTCGTGAGCTGATGATTTAGGTTTGGGCTAAAGTTTTTTTCGGCCTCGTTCGCTAGCCATGTTTTCACAATTGCTGGGTGCTGCCCTGTAAACGGGCTTAGGGATTGCGGGTCTATTTGATAGCCGCTAAACAATGGATGGTCGTGTTTCCAATATTTGCCTACACGTTGATTTTTCTCGCGCATAGCTTCTATACTACGCACATGGCCATAATGATAAATTGGTGCATTCACCAAAGCTGCGCGAGGGTAGCGACCTTTTTTATTTTTATCCATCACTACCCAATATAAGCCATCGGGTGCCCAACTGCGGATGGTATTTCGGATAATTCGACACTCTCGTCTATACCAAGCAGGGCTGGTAGCTAACCAGTCTGAGCTGCCAAAAAAGTGATGATAATCAAAGACGAGTGCTTCTATTTCTGAGTTATTGAGATTATTTTCCATCGCAGCGCGTATTTTCGGCAAATCATCTTCGTGCAATACCTCATCGCCCTCCAGATAAAACGCCCAATCGCCAGTGCAATTGTATTGCGCAATCATTTTTTGCTGCGCATACACAAAGCCACGATCTTGCATTTTCTCATTCCAACACGTTTGAATAATAACTATTTTTTCTGAATTAATGGTTTGTATGCGTGCAAGTGTATCGTCATCGCTATCGCCCACCGCAACCACAAATTCATCGCACAAAGGTAGCGCAGAACATATACTTTCCACAAAGGGGTAGCCAAGCAATGTGCCATTTCGAATAAAGCTGAAGCCGCTAATTTTCATATTGGCGACAATTTTAAACTATAAAGTTTTAGGATGGCTGTAGTTTGAATAAAAACCCTATAAATAAATAGCTAGCGTTAGCATGAAGTTTGAATTTAATCTTGAATTAAATAACCATTCGTTTGACTGACAAGGTTCAATTGGCGATAATTGAGCCAGTTCATCAATTTTTGTAGTCTTAATATAAAATGAAGCAATCCCATGTAGAAGTTACCGAGCGCATTATCGAGCGCAGTCGTCCTACCCGCAGCGCTTATTTGCATCGTGTAGACGATATTATTAAGCGTCCAAAAGGACCAGATCGTCTAGGTTGCGCCAATGTGGCGCATGCGTTTGCGGCAATGCCAACTGACGATAAAATGCGCATTTTCGCAGAAAAAGCGCCGCATATCGGCATTGTGACGGCGTATAACGAAATGCTTTCTGCGCATCAACCGTATGTAGGTTTCCCGGATATTATTCGTGATGAAGCCCGTAAACTGGGCGCCACCACACAGGTGGCGGGTGGTGTGCCGGCGATGTGCGATGGCATTACGCAAGGCGAAGCCGGCATGGAGCTTTCGCTTTTCAGCCGCGATAATATTGCCATGGGTACTGCAATTGCGCTCTCGCACGATGTGTTTGATGCCGCACTATTGCTGGGTGTGTGCGATAAAATTGTGCCAGGCTTGCTAATTGGTGCGCTGCATTTCGGCCATTTGCCATGTGTATTTGTGCCTGCGGGCCCAATGAGCACGGGCATAGACAACACTTCAAAATCTAAAGTGCGCGAAAAATATGCACAAGGCTTGGTCGGGCGTGAAGAGTTGTTAGCTTCAGAAAATGCGGCATATCATGGCGCGGGTACTTGTACTTTTTATGGCACTGCCAACAGCAATCAAATGCTGTTAGAAGCCATGGGCTTGCACGTGCCAGGCGCGGCGTTTATTCATCCGCATGACGGTTTGCGCGAGGATTTAACGCGCGAAGCGGTGCGCTTGGTGCTGAATAACACACAACAAAAAAACTTTACGCCGATTGGTAAATTGGTGGATGAACATGTGATTGTTAACGCCATGGTGGCTTTGCTGGCCACGGGTGGATCGACTAATCACCTCATTCATTGGGTGGCTGTAGCGCGTGCAGCAGGCATTATTATTGACTGGACTGACTTTCATTATCTCGCCAAAGCCACACCGCTATTGGCGAGCGTGTACCCTAATGGCAAGGCCGACGTGAATGAATTTCAGGAAGCCGGTGGCCCAGGCTTTGTTATCCGCGAGTTGATTGAGGGCGGTTATATGTACCCAGATGTGTTTACTGTGGCCAAAGGTGGTTTGCATGAATACGGCAAAAAACCTGTTAAAGAAGGTGACAAGCTGGTTTGGAAAACCTTGCCCAAAGAAAGTGGCGACGAAACCGTTGTGCGCACAGTAGAGTTTCCGTTTAACGAATCAGGCGGTTTGCGTTTGCTTAAGGGTAATCTTGGTCGCAGCGTGATTAAGACCTCTGCCGTGCCTGAAGACCGCCATATTATTGAGGCGCCAGCGATTGTGTTCGATAGCCAAGAGGAATTGCTATCGGCGTTTGATAGAGGCGAGCTGGAGCGTGATTTTGTCGCGGTAGTGCGCTTTCAAGGGCCAAAAGCCAATGGCATGCCAGAGTTACACAAATTAACACCACCACTTGCAGTGTTGCAAAACAAGGGTTTTAGTGTGGCCATTGTTACTGATGGCCGCATGAGTGGTGCGTCTGGTAAAATTCCCGCTGCCATTCATTTAAGCCCAGAAGCCAGTGCTGGTGGCGCAATTGCTAAAATCCGCGATGGCGACATCATTCGTTTAAATGCCGCCGTAGGCACACTCAATGCGCTGGTGGATGAAGATACTTGGGCTGAACGCGATGCTGTCGAATTAAGCGATACCAAACGCCATCACAACTCACATGGCATTGGTCGCGAGTTGTTTGGCGGGATGAGGAGAAGCGTACTGTCCGCCGAAGAAGGTGCAATAACATGGTTGTAGCCATTTGAAAATATAATTTTGGTGGTGTTACTTTATGCTTGCCGTACAAAAAATGTACTGCCTTCGCTCAAGTACCTTGCCTAAATTAATTTTGAAACGGCTAAAGTAATAGATAAATAAAAAATTCTTAATTTCGTCATTCCCGCCTAGGCAGGAATCCATTTTTATAATTTCAACATTCAGTCAATATCACAGGTAAAAAGCAATATGAATACATTAGATTTAGCCAATTATGGCCCCGTTATTCCCGTTATCGTTATCAATAAAGTAGAAGACGCTGTGCCAATGGCCGAAGCATTACTTGCTGGCGGCATTAAGGTATTAGAGGTGACATTACGGTCATCATGCGCGCTACAAGCTATGGAACAAATCGCGAAACATGTGCCCGAAGCGATTATGGGTTCAGGTACGGTGCGCAACCTTAAAGATGCACAAGCAAGTAAAGACGTGGGTTGCAAGTTCGCCGTGAGCCCAGGTTACATCAGCGAGCTAGGCCAGTTTGCACGAAAAATCGGTTTGCCATTGCTGCCAGGCATTTCAACGGGCTCAGAAATCATGACTGCGAATGCGGATGATTATTACTTTTTAAAACTGTTCCCAGCGGTGGCGGTAGGTGGCATTAACCTGCTAAAAGGTTTTGCTGGACCATTTACTGACGTAAAATTTTGCCCAACTGGTGGCGTCACGGTTGAAAGTGCATCGCAATTTTTAAGCTTGCCAAACGTCGTGGTGTGCGGCGGCACCTGGCTCACGCCAGCCGATGCGGTTGCTCGCAAAGATTGGGCGCACATCACTAAATTAGCCAAAGAAGCGAGCGCCATTAAACCAGCATAATCAACTTGTTGGCAGGTATAATAACGGCTTTGCCGCCAAGTGGTGGCAAAGCTTTTTTATTTTGGCTTAGGTGTTTTGAAAGCAAGATTTGATCAATATAAAACAATATAAAACCATAGTGTTTGATTGTGATGGCGTGGTGCTAAACAGCAATCAAACCAAAATTGATGCCTATTTTGGCGTGGCAAAGCGTATGGGTGGCACGGATGCACAAGCGCAGGCTTTGGTGGAGCACCATGTGGCAAAGGGCAGTTTCCCTCGTAATGGAAAAATTGAGTATTACTTAAACAACATTGTAAAACAGCCTATTACTGACGCGCTGATGCAGCAATATTTGCAAGCGTTTGACGACATTTTGGATACCACTTTAATGCAGTGCGAGGTTGCACCTGACTTGCTCGCGCTAAAGGCAGCAACGCCACAAGCCATGTGGATGCTGCTTTCTGGCGGTGATCAAGCAGAGTTGAGAAGGGTTTTTCCACGCCGCAATTTGGCATATTTGTTCGAGGCGGGCATTTTTGGCGGCCCGGATAAAAAAGACGAAGTGTTGGCGCGCGAAAAAGCCAACGGCAATATACAGCTCCCCGCCTTGTTTTTGGGCGATAGCAAATACGACCATCAGGCTGCAACCCGCGCCGGGCTTGATTTTGTGTTTTTGAGCGGCTGGACTGAAGTATCCAATTGGCAAGCGTATTGTGCAGAGAATAAAATCGTTGCAGTTCATAATATTTCTCAATTACTCGACTAAAGCATTATAAAATACCCGCATGCAAATTAATGAAATCTCTGTTGTCGTGCCGGTGCGCAATGAGGAAGGCAATGTAGCGAGCTTGATTGGCGAGATTGACGCAGCTTTGACGTTTGTTACACATGAAATTATTTATGTGGATGATGGCAGCACCGATAACACTTACAGTCAATTGAAATCACTACAAACGCAATTTAAACAGCTAAAAATTGTGCGGCATGTGCAAAGTTGCGGGCAAAGCACTGCGGTGCGTAGCGGCGTAAAAGCGGCGCAATATGATTGGGTGACGACGTTGGACGGTGATGGGCAAAACGACCCTGCAGATATTCCAAAATTAATCGCAGCAGTGGTAGATGGCGTGGATTTGGTGGGCGGCAATCGCCGCGCCAGCCGCCGTGATACTTG